>DASUEL010000785.1:0-4453 GCA_036275095.1 Bdellovibrionales bacterium | reverse complement strand
GTGGGTATAGCCATAGGAGGAGAAACCCGCTCCAGGAGCGGGTCACCCATTGGCTTAGCCTAAAAGTTTCATCGCAACGTTCGGGTACATGTTGGTTTGTGCCAAGATGGACGTCGAAGCGTTGAGTAGGACGTTGTTCTTCGCCAGCTCAGCGGTCGAGTGCGCGATATCCGCGTCACGGAGACGGCTGTTGGCTGCTGACAGGTTCTCTTCGAACACAGCCAGGTTGTCTTGCGTTGAAATCAACCGGTTTTGAATGGCGCCGAGGTTCGCGCGAAACTCGTTCACGCGGCGTTGAGCGGCGTCAACGATACCTAGAGCTTCTTGCGCGCCATCTTTTACCGAGTAGTCGAGGCCGTCGACTCCCAGTTCCGAAATCTGCGCGTTTTGCGCCGTCGCATCGAAGCTGATCCGATCGGTGAAGGCGTCGTTGTTGATGTCGACTTGGAAGTCGAACGTTCCGCCCGAACCGTCGAGGAGCCGGGTATCACCGAACCGCGTGGCTTGAGCGATACGCTGCATTTCGTTTTTGAGTTGTTGAACTTCAGTGTTGATGAATCCGCGCTCGCGGTCGCCGACGGTGTCGGAGGCTGCTTGCACGCCCAGCTCTCTCAAGCGGGTGAGAATGTTGCTGATCTCGCCGAGGCCGCCCTCACTGACTTGCACCAGTGACATCGCGTCCATCGCGTTTCGCTTGGCGGCTCCGTAACCGCGGATCTGCGATTTCAAGCTTTCTGAAATCGAGAGGCCGGCGGCATCGTCGGCGGCCTTCGTGATGCGGCTGCCTGAAGCCAATTGTGCGAAGCTCTTGCTGATCTCGCGCTGGCTGAGAGCCATGCTCTTTTGTGCATTTATCGACGGCACGTTCGTCGTAATTCTGAGACCCATGATACTCCTCCTATGGAGTGGTTGCGGAGAGTCCTTCTCCCACCGAAACCGGGGCCCTACCCTAAGGCCAACACAGCTCGGGCGTGCGTCGGCGGTTCGCGTTGCGCGAACCTGCCGCCATGCACTTGGTTGAACACGTCGGAGCGGTTTTGATGGAGGGACCCCGGGGAGCTCAACTCGAGAACGCGTCGCCGTCACGCTGGCGCTCTCACTCTCCGTGTCGCCTTTCTCATGGCGCTCACACCACACCAATCGGCTAGGTCCGGGCGGACTGAAGTCGCGTCCAGGAAAACTGGACCAACGTTGAGTGAAAACTGGACCAAGGTTTTGAAAATTGGACCATCGTTGGGGAAATTTCAGGACCTAAGTCGAACCCGTTAGAAAGGCCAGGCGGACCTTTAGCTATCAGACCTAAGGTCATTAGACGATGGTAGGGCTATTGCGTTCTTTCGAGCAGGACTTGATCCAGTATAGCGCCCGCTTCGCCAGGCTTGAGCGGCTCACTCACGCCTTCGCTCAGATTTTTGAGCTCGTTCTTAAGTGCCAGCAACAGATCATGCTTATAGGCGCTGCGAACGATGTCTGAAAAAGAAGCTTCCTTCGAATCCATCTGGCTCCTCGCCTCTTGAATTTCGCGCGCGAAATAGAAGTCGACCAGCGATAGAAACTCGGCTTGCCGCTCACTCCACTGCGAATCGCGTTCGCCGCGCGCGGTGCCGCCGAGCGAGACCGCCTCGGCCTTGAACGCGGCCAACTGGTTGGCCAACATGTTGGATCCGTCGCTCAGCCCCGCCTCAGCTAAGACCTCTTTCTGCCAACCTTCGACTTCACGCCGGACTTCGGGTTCCAAATATTGAAATTTCTCGGTTCCATATTTCGCATTCATATACGCGCGGCTCGCGGTATTGAATGGCAAGAACGACAGAAACAGGCGAGACTCGAGCGCGTTGATGTACAGATTCCGGTAGAAATGCAGCGAGGAATTGTCTTTTGATGCCATCGCAACCTGGTTGATGTCGCCGACGAGAGGAGTTCCGGCCGTGCTCTTGATGCCCAGGGTTTTCAGCAAACCGAAATACATCATCATCCCGCTCGGAGACGCATCTAAAGTGAACGGCACGATCGCCGAAGTCGGTACTGGGGCCGAGGTGCTTCGCTGAAGCGCGAGTGAGATCATGGTCGCGCAATCCATCACCATTGTGGCATTGCGATAGCGGTTGGCCGTCGAAAGCTCCAGCTGCCGTTTCAGGTTCAGTCTCTCGGCCGGCGTTAAATTTAATGTCACGGTCTGTACCGAGCGCGGCAGCCGGCTCAGGCCGGTGGCGTTGATCGATCGATAGAGGAGGCCCGGGTCTGCGGCCGCGGTTTTCGGCAGCTGCGCCGCCATAGCGGCGTGTATCTCTTGTGAGAGCAAGTATTCCCGTGCCGAGGTGACTGTCATGTGGGTTTGCCCATACGAATAGACTTTTCCATCGATCTCGATCGCCATGTGCGGAAACGGTACCGTCTCGTTGTAAACCCGGACCTGGTCGTTCTGAAGGCGATATACCGATTCGCTGAAAAACCGGTCCGCCGGGACGAAGGCCTCCGGCTTAGCAAGGTGAAGAGCCCAATTGCCGATGACGAGGCCGTTTACGAAAACCGCCGCATAAAACGTTCGGGTAACCCATCGTCTGAAGTTCGCCCAGGTCGGAGCCGACTTCTGAAGCTGGTCGTTCATCTCATAGGTTTTGAGCGCGTTGAACTCTTTGAGCGTCTGCAAATCGGCGGCGGTCGGCTCATATTTCGGATCGTAGTACTTCTTCATCAGAACCTTATCCACGGGATGGTTCCAGCGAGGAAGCGGCACGAACGGAATCAACACCCTGACGGGGCCGTTATAGATGCTTCGAAAGCCCTGCAATATTTTGCGCCCGACAGTACGCTCTTCGAGCGTATTGAATTGGGTGATTCGCCCGTTCCAATACGCCATGGCCTGGCGGAGCACGGAACCGGCGACCTCTCCGGCTGACAATATGGCTACGACCCCGCGATAAATTTCGCCGTGATATCGGTTGGATTTCAGTACGGCGAGATCGGCGGCCGTCAGCGGCTCGGTCGGGTGAAGAACCGTCTTCTTGAGCACGCGCAGGAACAGCTCGTTGTGCACCTGCGCATCGGGATTCTGTTCGAGAACGTCGAGCCGCTCGATGAAGTTCTTGGTCGTCTTCAGATGTTGGGCGTAAAGCGAAAGCCGCGCCGTTCCGGTTTTTTGGCTGCGAAGGTGATCGTAAAAGCTGAGAATCTCGGTGTCGGTAACCGAGCGACGCACGGGTGCCGCCGCGCCTCCACATTGAATGGCTCGCGCAACCGGCCCTTGAAGGACCAGCGCAAGCGCCAACACGATGTGAAGCAACAAACGGCTCATTCCTGAATCCTAAAAAAAAGGGCCTCTCTCGAACGAGAGAAGCCCGGTTGCGTGTTTGAATTAGCGGCCTTGCTTGAGCGAGAAGCCGATCAAGCGCAGATTCGCATCGACCGCGCCAAGCATACGCTGAATTTCAGCACGGGTGCTCGGATTCGTGATGCGGCCTGAAGTCAGCTGGGTCTCGAGGATCGCGGCCAAGCCGAGTGCCACGTCGACGTTCTCAAGCGTGCTTTGCGCCGCGGACGCGCTGCCGCCGGCTTCGGGCGTGATCGTTGAGGCAATCGACTGGATTTTCTTGAGTGCCGTCGTCACGTCGCCGTTGATCAAGTTGTTCTTAGACATAATCTCGACCAAGTCGATCTTGTAAAGCTTCGGATCGGCCGAAAAACCATGCTCGAGCGCTTGAGCGAGAATGGTATCGAAAATCTTGTCCTTCAGAATGTTCTGGGCATCGGCATTGAGATTGAGAACAGGCGCGATCGACTCGACCATGGCGCCTACATTCTTGACCATCTCGCGCTCTTGACCGAGCAGGCCCCGAACGAAGTCCCACGTCAGCGCGCTGTTGGCGTCGTTCATAAAGAAGAAGGACGATGTTCCCGCGACCGCCGCCGTACCGCCGGCAACCGAAGAAATCCGAACGTTCTTAGTGATGAGAGAGCGGAAAGCCGGCTCGAGAAGATGTTTCCAGGTCCATTCAACGCGTCGGCTGGACCATTCGGTGAGCAGATCAAGACGAATGAGTTTGGCAAGCTTTTCGGCCTGGTTGCTGCTGAACTCGACACCTTTATATGAAGCGCGGTAAACGGCGGTGAAAGCGTCGACGCTGAAATCGACTTTCTTAGATGACCAGATTCCCGTGCCTACCGCGGCGACGCCGAGAATGCTCGTCGGAACCGAGTTCATAAAGCGTGATTTGTAACGCTCGTACTTCGCGACCACGGCCGGGTCGGCCTTCGCAAGCTCGCCCGATTGGCTTTGAAGGATCGTGGCGACGACGAGCATTTGGAGCGCCATGCGCTCCGACTCGGAAAGCGCCGCGAGCTCGGCTTGAGAGACGACTGACGCCGCCGGAGCCGGGCGGCTTTGCGCGAATACTTTCGAGGGCGCGATCATCGGGAAGGCGGTTGCGCCGGCAAGGGCGAGCATAAGGACATT
>DASUEL010000784.1:0-2515 GCA_036275095.1 Bdellovibrionales bacterium | reverse complement strand
CGTTTTGTAGCGAGCACTTGTTGAGCTTGCGCTCTTCACGCACGATCTCGAAGTATTGAGATTTGCCCGTCAGCGCTTTGGTCACGAGCGCGTAGCGCGGCAGGATGCAGCCGTACTCGACGTCGGGCTTCTTCAAATCCTCGTTGCGAGTCGTATCGCTTTCGGGAGCCGGGCACCACTCGCCCGTCGCGCGGGCCGAGCTGAAGATGAGAAGCTTGTCGGAGCCGGGCTTCTTGCGGATCATGAAATACTTGCCGCCGACGCCCTTGAACTTGAACTGGCAAAACGATTCCGTCGTGCGCTCGAGCTGCTGGGTCGTCAGGCACGACGAAACTTGCTCGACCGGCGGAGGCTCTTGCCCGCCGGGCGGCGGCGGAGGCGGCGTATCGGTGATCGGCGGCGGAGGAGGCGGCTCCGTCGTGGCCGGCGGAGGCTCGGTCCCGGGTTCCGGGCGCGGCCCGAGCTGCGCAAACACTCTATCGGCGCGCTGGGCGAGCTTTCCGCAGAGGCCGAGCTCGCGCTGTTGCGTGACCGACGAGCAGCCCGCATTCGTCGCGGTCCTCAGGTTTTCGAATGTGTTGCGAAGATCATCCGAATTGGAAGCGTTCTTGATGTATTCGGCGGTTTTGCGGTCGGCGCCGGCGATCTTCACCCGCTCGGCATCGCAACGATTCGAAATGTTGCGGCGATTCGCCGGCGTCTTCGGGCCAGAAGGATCGTCGTACTCGTTCACGCAAATGATGTTGGCGTCGGTGGGCGCATCGCCTTTGAACGAGTACAGCATCCAGTTACATTTAATGCCGGGCTGGCCGCCGGGCGCCCTACAGCGAATCTCACTCGTGATGCTGCAGTAGCGGCCGCCTTTGTCGATGACGTTGCCGCCGACGAAGCAGAACATGTCGGTTCGCCCCTGCTCGGCGTTTTCGGCCGCTCGCGCCGCGGCGGTCGCTGCGGTCGTTCCGTCGGCGCCTGCTTGCGCGAGCAACGGTGCTCTCATTGCGTTCGCAGCGATCGCTTGCTCGAGCAGCCACGCGGGAATCGCGCTGCCCCTTGAGCGGCTCGCCGACTTGAAGGCGCCCGCCCGCTCCAGCTCGACGACCACGGACCGAAGCTGAGCCAGATACTCAGCCTGATCGGCCGTCTTCAGCTGACGAAACTCCTCCCAGGAAATCGTGTAACGTTTCGTTTTGTTCTTTACGGTGCGAGCAGACGCGGGTTGAACCGCGAACGCCACCAGCAGTCCCAAGAGAAGAAGAGGACGCAAGATCATGACAAACCTCCAAATCGAGCTGTTTGTCCTTATATGTTATGAAGGTTTAGCGGGAATTGTAACTGGACCAGCCTATTGGCGTAGTTAGGGGTCGATCTTGCGCAGCTTCGCGCGGTCACGGAGCCCCTTCTTGACCAGAACCTTGTCCATGAAAGCCTTGGCTTTTTCACGGTCTTCAAATTTTCCTACATACACGCGATAGCTCGGTCCATCATCGGAGGCGATCTTGCGCTGAAAGACCTTCAGGCCCTTTCCGCGCAGCTCTTCGAGCGACTCGGCCGAATCTTCCTTCGTTGCGTGCCGGGCGAGCTCGATCGAGAACACCGACGCGGCGGCGGGTTTCTCCTTCGCGCTCGGTTTGGTCTTTTTGCCTTTCACGGGCTTCGGCGCCTCAGCGAGCTCTTCGTCCGACGGCGGCGTCATCGAAAGCATTCGACCTTGCAGGGAGGAGGGTTCGCGCGCCGGTGCCCCGCTTTCCGAACCGGCCTCGTTCGCGGGCGCCATCGCCTCCGCGATTTCCGCCTTAACTTGCTCTTCGACCTGCGTGCGGACACGGCGCTCGATCTCTTGCGCGACTTGCCTCTTGAAACGCTCGGTCGCGAGCTCAGGCGAAGCCGCTTGAAGCGCTTCCATCTTGGCCGAGAGCGCGCGCTGCGTTTGATATTCGCGATCCGAAATCAATTTTCCGAGATTGATGCCCATGGCGAAGACGAGGAAGTAAGCAAGCAGACCGAACAAGCCGCGGCCGAGCCCCAAGCGCTTGGGTTCGTAAACGTCGGGTCGTTTGAATAAGGTCTTCAAGCGATTCAGCAAATTCGCCTCTTCTTGCCGTCCAAAAAAACAGGGACCTGCATTTAATTCATCGGAATAAGTGATGAATTTCGCGAGGGAATGTTGGGTGAATCTCGACGATTTCGGGCCGCGACTGGACCAAAGACGGAGGCCCAAAAACAAAGGCCGGCCAAAGTTCCGGACTTTGGTCGGCCTTCATGGAGCTGCAACTGGCTTCAATGCCTGATCGTGACTGGACTTACGGATAGGCGACGCGATCGCGGCGATTCGTGTCGCTCACATCCGTGCGATAGGTCGGTCCGATGCTCGAAATCGTTCCCGTTTCGGTTTTGCGGCGAGTGACGGCAACCAGACCGATCACGCCGATCCCGAGAATGAAGTGCAGAGCGTACTGTCCACCGGTCAAAAACTCCCGATAGCCGAAGATGCTCGGAGCGACCATGACGAACAAAC
>DASUEL010000783.1:0-2791 GCA_036275095.1 Bdellovibrionales bacterium | reverse complement strand
GCTCGCACCGCTGAAGCAGCTTCTTTTCGAGGTTTTCAATGCGCGTGAGTACGAAGCGTACCCGATTGAGGGGGATGACGGCGTCAGCGGTGTCGTGGTCGCGCTTCAGGCGATCGATGACTCGGGCGCCAAACGCCTTTTCGAGGCGATGGTCGAAGTGCTCAAGGTCGCCCACTCCAATGCGGCGCTCAAGAAAACCCTTCACTCGCAGTCGGTGCGCGACGCGCTCACGGGGCTTCTGAACAAAAAGGCATTCGATCAAAAGTTGCACGAAGAGATCAGCCGCGCCCGCCGGATCGAAATGCCGGTCTCTTTGATATCCATTGGCATCGATCATTTCACCGAGTTCGCCGATAACAACGGCCAAGCCTTGGCCGACATCGTGCTGAAGATGATCGCGAGCCTAATGAAGCGCACGAGCCGCTCGATCGACATCGTCGCGCGTACGGGGCCCGCTGAGTTCGCCGTTCTTCTGCCGCACACGACGCAAACCGGGGCGGCGGTCAAGGCCGAGAAGCTGCGGCGATTGGTCGAGATCACGAAGTTTCCGCAGCGTGAGACCCAGCCGGGCGGCCGCGTGACGGTCAGCGTGGGCGTCAGTGAATATCCGTCGCTATCCGCCGATGCGGAAGGTCTCGTTCAAAGCAGCGACTCGGCTTTCTTTCAAGTTCGCACCGTGACCAACAAGGTTTGCTTGGCGGCGCCGCCCCCGGGGCTCCGGCCCGATTTCGAAACGGGATCGTAAATGCAGGAGCGCTGGCGTTCGACTCACGTTGAGGTTCACCTTCCTCATCTCGTGCACAACTTCAAGCTACTCAAATCATGCGTGAACGAGGCGCCGCTCTTTTGTCCGATGGTCAAGGCCGATGCCTACGGCCACGGTGATATCGAGGTCGCGCGAACGCTGGAGCGGCACGGGCCCACCACGTTCGGCGTCGTTCTCGTCGAAGAGGGGGTCAAGTTACGGCGCGCCGGCATTCAGTCTCCCATTTTGATCTTCGGCTCGTTCGATCACGACGCCAGCGAGGCCACTGTCAACTTCAACCTCACACCGGTGCTCAGTGACTGGGCGCATGTGAAGTCGTTCGAGCATCGTCTGGCCGAAGACGATCTGTTTGCAGTGCACTTGAAGTTCAACACCGGTATGAACCGCATGGGTTTCGAGCCCGCTGAGGCGCCTAAACTTGCCGCGCATTTCGCGAATCAGACCCGCATGCGCGTCGCCGGCGTTTGCACGCATCTTCAGTGCTCCGAGGATCTTGGCGCCGCCGCGGGCCGGACCGAAAAACAAATCAACGCGTTCGACGAGCTCTTCGCTCACTTCAAAAGTACCCACGCGATCCCGCACTATCTCAACAGCTCCGCGATCATGTCGCGCCCGTCGCTCAAGGCCGGCGCGCGGCCCGGAATCGCCCTCTATGGCGTGATGCCGCCGACGCACGACCAGATTCGGGCGCATCTGCTTCCGGTGATGACGTGGAAGTCGGCGCTCGCGCTGGTTCGCAAAGTGCGCGCGGGCGAGTCGGTTTCATATGGCGCGACGTGGACGGCTAAGCGGGATAGTGTCATCGGCGTGGTGCCGGTCGGCTACGGCGACGGTTACAGCCGCGCGTTCTCGAACAAGGGTATCATGTTGTTTCGCGGCCGGCGCGTTCCCGTGACAGGTATCGTCTGCATGGACTACACAATGGTCGACTTGACCGACGCCGTCAGCGACGGCATGGCGAACATCGGCGAGGACATCGTTCTGCTCGGCCGGCAGGGGAGCGAGGTTCTCAAGGCCGAGGAGCTCGCGCAGATCGCGGGGACGATTCCATACGAGATTCTCACACGCGTGGGGCCGCGGGTTCCGCGCCTTTACACGCACTGAAACGGGCATAACACATGAACACGGGCGATCGCATCGAAGAGTTAGTCAACGAAGGCGCCTTGGGCATCCTCGAGATCGCGCGTGGAATCATTCAAAGCGTCGGATTTTTCTCGATGTTCGTTTGGGAGTCCATCCTTTGGTGGTTCCGGCCGCCATACCGGTTCAGTGAGATGATCAAGCATATGGAATTCATCGGCAACAAGTCGGTGTTCATCATCTGCCTGACCGGCCTCTTTACAGGCATGGTGTTCGCGTTCCAGGTTTACCAGGGCTTTAAGATCGTCAATGCCGGCAACCTCGTCGGCCCGACGGCGGCGCTCGCCATCACGCGCGAGCTGGGCCCGGTTCTGACGGGCTTGATCGTCGCGGCCCGCGCCGGCGGTGCCATGGCCGCGCAGCTCGGCACAATGCGGGTGACCGAGCAAATAGACGCTCTCGACGTTATGGGTGTGAATCCGAAACAGTATCTGGTGGCGCCGCGAATCGTGGCCGCCGTGATCTGTCTTCCGCTGCTCGCCGCGGTTTTCGATTACGTCGCGCTGCTCGGCTCGTATGTCGTCGGCGTGCACCTCGTCGGTCTCGAAGAGGCGGTCTTTCTCGACAAAACGTACTATTTCCTCGAGCCGCGCGACATTTATCAAGGATTGTTCAAAGCCGGGGTCTTCGGCGTCATTTTCTCGACCATCTGCACGTTCAAAGGCTTCTTCACTCGCGGTGGCGCACGCGGCGTCGGCCTCGCGACGAATGAAGGCGTCGTTCTGAGCATGGTTCTGATCATCGTCTCTGATTTCTTCGTAACGAATCTGCTCACGATTTTTCTTCGGATCATCCGATGAGCGAAAAGGCCGCGATCAAAGTCACTAATTTGAAGAAGAGCTTCAACGGCACCGACTTCGTGCTCAACGGGATCGACCTTGCAAT
>DASUEL010000782.1:0-6286 GCA_036275095.1 Bdellovibrionales bacterium | reverse complement strand
ACCGCATAGTAGATCGCGGCCACCGCGTCGGCTGTGCTGCCGATGCCGGTATCGTCGAGAAATTTCAGCGTCATGATGCGAATCTTGGGCTGTCCCATCGGAATCGCGAAGAGATCCTGGCTCACTCCGCGCACGATGCCGGCGACATGGGTGCCGTGCCCGTCCCCGTCGTAGGGATTGTTGCTTTGGTTCACGAAATTCCAGCCATTCACGTCGTCGACGTAACCATTGCGATCGTCATCGACTCCGTTGTTGGCGATCTCATCCTCATTCACCCAGAGCGCGTCGACCAGCGCGTGATGGCTGAGATCGGTGCCCGAGTCGATGATCGCCACGACCGGCTTTTCACTTGAGGCCGTAACGGCCGTCCAAGCCTCGGTGGTCTGAATGTTCGAAAGCGTCACGCTCATCGGGCTCGTGCCGCCTTGGGCCGCCACCAAGCCTTCTAGATCGTCACGGCTGAGTGTTTGAGACTTTTCGACTTCGAACTTTTCGAGCGTGTAGTTCGGCTCCGCATATTCGACATCGGGGTCGGCATTCAGCTCGGCGACCGCATCATCGACGCTCTCGCCGGGCGCGACTTCGAATTTGTGCATTTTCAGTTTCGTGAGGGAGTTCTTGAGCTTGTACTTGCCAAATGAAGTGCCGGTTGAGCTGTTCGCGGGCTTCCCATTGAGTTTTTGCGCGAAAGATTGGCCTGAGATCGAGCTCTTCAGTTTGACGATGACTTCATTGCGATGGCGTTCTTGAGCCCCGGCCTTGGAGACCGCGAGAACCGACACATACATAAAGATGTGAGCCAAAGCCGTGATTACGCGCACCTATTCCTATCGGACAAAGGTCCGGGCAAGTTGAGGAATTCTCACTTTGAGACCGCGTTTTTTTCGCCGGGCTAAAATCCAGCCTAATTCCTTGAATCGATTCACAAAATGAAACTAAAATTGATTCACATGGGGACATCAGCGCGCGGTCTCATCATAATTCTGGTCTTCGCATTTCCCGCGTTGGCGTTCGGGCAGGCGAAGAAGTTCCGTAAAATCGACCCCGCTCAGGAGACCACGGTTTCGAAGGTGGCGGTCGCGAAGATCGTACCCGAAAGGCGGGAGAAACCGCCGGTCAACCTCGATGAGCTTCAGCAGGCGATCGTGAAAGTCCTCAATGAGCGAAGCTATGTCGACGCTTCCGTTTTCAACCAAGCACTGAGCCCAGAGGACGACGCGAAAAAAGTCGTCGCACTCATGAAAACCGCGAAAGAGCAGACCGCCGATAGCACCCTTGCCGTCCTGACCGGTGAGATCAAAGACGACGCACTGAAGATGTCCCTTCGCAGTGGCCTGACCGGGCGCTCGCTGGTGCGCTGGAATTTTCCGATCGCCGCGGCCGGCAAGGACAAAACCAAGGCGGCCTCGCTGCTTCAAAACGTGGTCGACACCATCGTTCGCGACTTCCCCTACCGCGGGTACATCATGTTCTCGAAGGGTGAGAACGTTCAGCTCAATCTCGGGAGCCGCCATGCCATTCGCCCCGGCGTGCGTCTTTCGGTATTCGAGTTCGAAGGCAGCAAGCCGACGTTCTCGAGCCCGCGCACCTCGCTCGGCGAAGTCGTGATCACCAAGGTTTCCGCGAACCTCGCGATCGGCAAGATCAAATCGCAGGTGGCCGCCATCAAGAAGTTCGCGAAGGTCGACATCTTCGTGGCGCAGATCGCGAACATTCAAGAGCACGAAGTGCGCTATGCCCGCAAGGCATGGGTCGCGACCGGCCTCGACTTTCAGTTTTTGGACACGCAAACGCCCGACACCCCCATCGTCATGAAGCAGCGGCGATACAAGCTCACGCTCTCCCCGTTTTTGCGGGTGGGAGCCGGGTACGGCCGACTCGCCGCGTTCGTCAGCTATGGCAGCGCCTCGAACGAAAGCAACGACGTCAAATTTCTCATGTCGCAAGTTTCGGCCGAGGTGATTCAAGCCGATCTCGGCGAAGACACCAGCATGATCACGTCGGGCGGACTCACCTATTCGAGCTACTCGTCGAGCCAAAAGCCGGGCGCCGTCGCGCCGCTCGCGAGCGTCACGAACTATTCGGGCCTGATCGAGCAGGCGATCCATTACAAAGTCACTTCGAGCACGAGATTTTTCGGCTATGGCCACCTTCTCTACCCGTATTTCTCGAGCGATCCCGAAAACAAAGAGGCAAAAGCGTTCACGAGCTTCGCGTTCGGCGTCGGCGGAGGTTTGCGTATCTACCTCTTTCCCAACTTCGCCGTCGAAAGCCAAATCATGACCCGCATGTCGAACTGGACGCTGAGTGAAGGCAGCATTCAAGAAATTCAATACGGGCTTTCGCTCCAAGGGATCTACTTCTTCTGATGCTCACTTGGCTTGCAACCGCAGTCTTCGTTATCGTCTCGGCTCAAGGGGCCACGGGCGCGCCGCCCTCAGCCGCTTCCGGCGAGCTTCATTGCGGCAGCCGCGTCGAGATGGGAACCGAGTTCAAGATTTGCGTGTATGCACCCGCCGAAAAGTCACTCAATGTCCGGCAAGATCTCAATGAGGCGTTCGACGGAATAAAAAAGATGGACGCGTGGATGAGCGACTGGCGCCCGGAGACCGAGCTGAGCCGGGTCAATCAGGCCGCCGGCGCGAGAGCTGTCAAAGTCTCCAAGGAGCTCTTCGGCCTCGTCGCTTTCGCGCTCGAAGTTGCGCGCGAAAGCCAGGGCGCCTTCGATCCGACGTTCAATGCTTTTTGGGGCCTCTATAAATTCAAGAAGGGCGAGGAACGCGAGCCGACTGACGAAGAGATCGCCGAGCGATTGCCTTTGATCGATTACAGAAACGTCACGCTCAATCGCGCCGATTCAACGATCTTGCTAAAAAAGCCTTCGATGAAGCTTGGGCTGGGAGGCCTCGGCCAAGGCTATGCGGTCGATAAAACCGTCGAGCTGCTCAAAAAGCGCGGCTATGCGGCCGGCTACGTCGATGGAAGCGGAGACACCTACTTCTGGGGTAAAAAACCGACCGGCGAGCTCTGGACGGCCGGAGTACGTGATCCTTCGAACCACGAGCGCGTCGTCGCGCGGGTCTACGGCACCGATTTCGCGGTCACCACCTGCGGAGACGACGAGAAGTTTTTCCTCAAGAACGGCCGGCGCGTGCATCACATCATCGACACCAAATCAGGCCGCCCCGCCACGCGCTCCCGCCAGACGACCGTGATTGCCCGTCGCGCGCTCGACGCCGACGCGTTCGATACGGCGAGCTTCGTGCTTGGCCCGGTGGAGGCGCTCAAACTCTTAAAGAGTAAAGACCTTGAAGGCGTTTTGATCGGCGCGGATGGCCGGGTCACACTCACGCCGGGGCTCAAGAAAAGACAAACAGAATGGGGCGAGGTACTCGAGGCGGCTTTGCGATAGCCGCGCGGGCTCAGTTGCCCTGCTGGTCGTTGACCCAGTCGATGAGGCCCTGAATTTCGCTCGCGGTATATTGGCGCGCAAGCTTATCCGCAGTGTGCGCGTCGCTTTGCGGAAATTCGACGAGCTTCGTTCCTTTGAGCAAGGCCGTGCAAAAATTCGTCCGGGTCACTGTGGCGAATTGGGTCAGGCAGGTGTTGGAGCCGCAGCACGACGCATTCGTATTGTCGAACTGCATGGCATTGCCGCCCGCAGCGCCGTTGATGTGGCAGCCGGTACAGGCCGCGTCCTGAAGGATGACTTGGTTGTAAGGACCGCCACAGGTGAACGCGATGATCGAGGCGTCATCTTGATTGCAGCTCTTCTTCGCGCCGGGAGTGTCGCCTGAAAGCTTCACCGTGCAAGCGCTGGTGAGCGACGCCAAAACAGCGAGCGAAACACCCAAAAGCGAGAGCGCAGAGAACGCGCGCGTCAGTTGCATCCGCAGCCTCCGCCGGCGCCGCCGAAGCCGCCGACCGAACCTTCTCGGGCGTTGAACATGTGCTGCATCGATGACTCCTCGACGGGATTCTCGATGAACTCCATGCCCGTTTGACTCAAAGTCTGCCGCTCATACGCCGCCACTTTCTTGCCCAGGCGGGCGCACGAAATCGACGAAACGGCTAGAATTAGCGCCAACAACACGATTCTCACGAAACGACCTCTTATTTCTTCTTTCCTTTTTTGCCGCTCAAGAGAGCCGCAATTTCTTCCTCGAGCTTTTTCTCGTCGCCTTCACGAAAGCCCTTGTGCACCAGCCGAACTTTGCCCTTGCTGTCGATCAAATACGAGCTCGGCATCGTCGCGACACCGACTTTGTCGATGATCTTCTTGCCTTCGTCGAACGCGAGCGGAAAGTCGACCGCGTTTTCTTTCAGAAACGCCAGGCCCGACTCTTTGTCGTTATCGACATTGATGCCGATCACGGCGAGGCCCTTGCCTTTGTACTTCTTCTCGAGTTTGTTTAAAACGGGCATTGAAAGTTTGCACGGGCCGCACCACGAGGCCCAAAAATCCACGAGAATCACCTTGTTCTTCTTTTTGAGCGCCTCGAGGTCGACGCCTTTGCTGTCCTTCAAGCCCGAAAGTTTGAACGACGGAAATGAATCATTCTCTTTGATTTTGGTCGCGTGTGCGAGGCTCGCCGTCAAAAGAATCGACAACGCCGCTGCGATAAATCGTGCTCCCATGCTTCCCCCTGCCCCTTTAGAATTGTCCTTCAAATCCCACGCCATAGACAGTTGCCGTGATTTTCAAGGCTTTATCATCGCTGGGATCAGATAAAACACCGACATCCGTATGATTTTTATACCCTACAGTATAGTACTCCATTTTCGCGTACAGCTGTAGCTTCTCAGAGAAATTAATGGTGGGGCGAACGCCGACGAGCAAAGTATCGTAGTTCGAAAGAGTCTTGTTCCCAGTATGAAACGGACCGAGATCGTCGTACTTGTCCTGATAAAAGCTCGCTTCTTTTTGATAGTAGTAGCGCAAGTTCAGCGCGATATCGAAGGCGGATCCGAGTTTGCGCGTGATACGCTCTTCGATCGTGCCCGACGCCACGGCCCAGCTGTCGAAATACAACCGGAACGTGTTCGCGAACGCGAGCTTCATCGGGCTGTAGAAGAAATTGTACTTCGCCGCAAGTGAATGGCGGTTGCGCGTGAGCGGATGGTTTTCGTCGTTCGGTGAAACGCAGCCGCTTCCGCCAGCCGAGCACGTGGTGTTCTGGCGCGCTTTGCGATACGGACTCGAAAGATAGCCGCTCTCGACCCGGAAATCATAGAGCAGCTGAACGATGCTTTTTTGATCGATCACCTGGGTCAGCGCCAATGAATAAGTCTCGTGGGTCATCGGCTTTTTGTTGGCCGGATCGCGCGAGGCCCAAATGCGGTCTTCACCGTAAGAAAACGACATGAACAGGACGGTGTTTTTCTGGAAGAAGTCGCGAGTACCCGCGAAGGCATAGATGTTCGAAGAGTAATCGTTCTCCTCTGAGCGAATGTACGACCAGCCGAGCTGCCCGTCTTCGACCTCCATCGAAAATGTGCCGGAAAACTCGGTACGTTTATCCGAGATCTCGCTTCGCGTGCTGTAGCTTTTGACGTCGCTGGAAGCGCTCGTGAGGATATCTTGCGCGAAACCCGCGCTGATCGTGCCCCGGTCTTTCATGATTTTCGCGGACACGTCGAAGTGCGGCGACTCCACTTTTGTCACACCGTCGTTGTAAACACGGTAGAGCGAAGAAACATCGACCTTCGCGCGCGCGGCCGAGGCCGCGAGCAGCAACACGACGGCGAGACTCAGACGCGTGAGCGCGCTCATAAGCCGACCTCCAGTGTGACGCCCATGCCCCAGACGAGAAAGCTGTTACCCGAATCCATGACGAGCGACTGCACCGGCCCGAAGCTCACGGCCGCGAGGCTCGTGTTGTAGCGAATGCCGGTCCCGCCCTGCACGAAATAAGAAAACGACGAGCTGCCTCTGAAAACGGCGTCGTCGCGAGGGATCACCATGAACGCCGCTCCGAGCGACGTATAAATGGACCACGGGCCCGAGACGAAATGGTCGGTGCCGAGCTCGCCGCCGAACAACATGCTGCTCGTATTCTGCGTAAAGTATTGGCCGATGAAGCCCTTTAAATAGAACGCCGGCGCCGGGTACTTCAAGTAACCGATCGTCCAGAAGAGCCTGTTGTTCCGCAAGCCGTAAAACGCCGCCTGCATCGCGGACTTCGCCAGCGAGAGACTCCGGTAGTTCTCGATCTCTTCTTTTTCGGCGGATTCGTCGAGACGCACCTTTTCGCGGGTGCTGATGTAGCCGATCTGTTTTTGACCG
>DASUEL010000781.1:0-6479 GCA_036275095.1 Bdellovibrionales bacterium | reverse complement strand
CTGACCTTCAAAAATCCCGCGGTGGGCGGCGAGTACGAATGCACGGTCGAAGAGCGCCTTTCGTTTCTTTTCGTCGACAAAGACGGAGCGGATGTGGTGCAAGGTCAATTTTTCGCCGACGACTCCCCGTACAATCTGCGCAGTGCATGCGCGATCGAGTGCGCGGGCGTAAGAGTCGCGGACGACGACAGAGCCTTCAAAGTCTCGGGTGAGGCCAAGCTGATCGGCTATTCCGTGAACGGGGACGAGCAGAAGCCGCATACGGCACGCTCGACCGTATTCATCCAAAATCTGCAGTAATTAAACTGATTCAGTGAGTACCTTTTTCGAGAGTCTTGAGATAGCCAATGATCTTGCCGATTTTGATCTTGGCTTCGATTTTTACGTATAGTTTACGGTCGTCATCCGTCATCCAGAAATAGACGTCGCCCATCGGCTGAAAAATTCCGCCGATCTCGACAATCGGTTTAACCACGACGGTATCGAAAGTCCCGAGATCGGTCTTCAGCTTCTCGCGCCGAACGACTTCCACTTTTACGACCATGTTCTTACCGTCGTCAGCCACGCGGAACTGGAGGGTCTTGCCCGGAGTAAGCTTGAACATGCGCAAATACCAAAACGCGCTCAAGACGTTTTGCGAATACGGAATCAGATCCCAGTCGTTGCGTTTTGCCTTTTCGCCTTCTTCTTTGCTGACGCGCTTTTCCCAACGCCAAGCCTTCATCGTGTCCCAGTTGAAAACGCTCTTTACGGCGAGCAGCTTTTTGCTTTCGACCGCGTTGACTTCGAAGGAGTGTGGCAAAAGCGTTTCGTAGTCGATGAACGTGTCGGCGGAGTCGTCGACCGAATAGAACATCGAAAAGATGTCGCTCGATTTCAGCCGCACATGGGCGTGATAAGATTTCCGCCCGTTGACTTCGACCATTGGTTTCATCGAAAGAGTCATGTCGCCGGCCGAAACCCCGAAATAGGTCATCATGAACGTCATCTTCTCTCCGACCCGCAACGGGTCGACGGCGGGCCGGCGGCCGACGAAGCCCTCGTCGTCTTCAATCGTCGGCTGGCGTTTCTCGGGTGCCGCGGGCGCGGCGGCCGCTTCTTTTTTGCCCTTCTTTTTGATAGCGGATTTAGGTACGGGCGTTGGTGAAGGCGAAGGCTGCGGCGACGCCGAAGCCTGGGGTTCGTCCTTGATCTCTTTTACCTGAATCGCTTTTTCGTATTCAGGATTGACCGCGATTTTGTCGGCATCCTTGTATTCGAGCGGTTTGGAGGCGCACGAAACCGCAAGGCCAGCGACTGCTAGAATGTGAAGAGCTTTCCGAAGCCGGCTCATCTCACCTCAAACGTTTTCCAGCGGCGATGCAGCCACAGCCACTGGTCGGGGTGTTTACGAACGATACCCTCGATAATATCAGTATAATGCTGCGTCAGTCTTACAATTTTTTTGTCGAGGTCGGCCTCGTCGATTTCCGACGCCCAATGCGGCGCCTCGAAGACCAAGTGTGTTTTTCCGTCGCGCTCCCGGTACGTGTACGCCGGAAGAACCGGAGCTCCGCTTCGCTCCGCGAACAATGCGAGGCCGGCCGCCGTTCCGGTTTCTTTACCGAAAAAGGTGGTCTTCACCCCTACCGGGGGGCCCATGAACTGATCGAGCACGAAAACGACGCACCCCTTCTGCTTCAGGAACTTCAAGATCTGATAGGAGCTCTTCTCCTCGGGAATGATTTCGAGGCCCTCCTTTTTTCGAAGTCCGAACCACACGTCGTTGAGCTCTTTCGACTTGAAACGTTTTGATACGATGCCGACGCGCAAACCCATCAAAGCCAGCACCGCCAGCGCGAGATCGCCGTTTCCGACGTGCAATGTCAGCATCAGCACGCCTTTGTCGCTTTTTCGCGCGGCCTCGTAATGCTCCCAACCCGTGATCTGTACGTTCTTATCGACCCAGACCCGGTCCACCGACGGAAGCGTGAAATATTCGATGAGGCTGCGTCCGGAATGCTGCAGGCTGCGAAGCGCGACATGTTTTCGCTGCCGCTCCGTCCACTCCGGAAATGCGAGCTTGATGTGTTCGTCGAGCATTTTGCGCCGAAGCCGCACGACGCTGAACGCGAACCAGCCGAGCCCGTCACCGATGAGCAGCTGCAAGCGCCGCGGAAGGCGCCGTGCCACCTGTGAGGCGAGTCTAACGAAGAACGCGATCAAGCGACTCATCGAGCGCCTCCTTGTTCTTGGTCAGCTTCAGCGCGAGCCGGGCGACCCAGTACGGCGATTTCAGCCCCCCGAGTTTGACGGCGTCCTTTTCGGTTACGATGAGCTTCGTACCGCCTGCGGCGGCAGCCGCAAGCCTGGCCAAATCGGTCTCGGTGAATCTATGATGATCCGGAAAAGGCAGCAGAGCTTTTACGTCGGCTCCGGCCTGCTTCAGCAATGATTCGAAGCTTTTCGGGTTCGCGATCGCGGCGGCCGCGGTCAACGGGCCAAGACCGCTCACGGGCCGTGACTCGCGCCCATCAGAAGTGACCGCCGCTTCGAGCGCGTATTCAGCCTCGATGACCGGCACGCCATTGGGAATCAGCTCTTGTATGGCCGCCACATCGGCGGGTGACGCCAAATTCGTCTTCGTCAAAATCACTAAGCTCGCACGGCCGAGTGAGCCCGCAGTTTCGCGGCCTCTTCCCAGCGGCACGACGCGAAGATCGGCGGCGCCCCGGCTCGCGTCGATGGCTACGATATCGAGGTCGCGCGCGAGCGCGCGGTGCTGAAAGCCGTCGTCGAGCACCATCACATCCGGCCGTTCCCGCTTCGAAAGCCCCGGGGCCTCACGGCTCCGATTGCGCGTGACGAAAACGCTGCGATGCCTGCGGGCGAGCAAAACCGGCTCGTCGCCGAAACGCGCCGGCGCGTCCGCGGCGGTCGGATCGACGCGCAGAACGCCGCGCACGCGCGCCCCGTAACCCCGGCTCAAGATCAGCACGTTGAGGCGTCGAGCCTCGAGCGCCCCGGCGATGAGGCTCACAAGCGGTGTCTTTCCGGTTCCGCCCATGGTGAGGTTGCCGACGCTGATGACCGGGCAATACGCTCGTACCGGCCGGATCCACGCTCTATCGTAGAGCCGGTTGCGCACCGTCATCACTCCGCTATAGAGCGCCGCGAGCGGCGAAAGCAAAAGGTCAGTCATTCGTGCCCTGGAGATACTTATCGAGCCGCGCGGCCAGGCGGCCGATCGCGCCCTTTGCGCCTAGTTTTGTTTTGATCTCTCTCAGCTCCCCGGCTTTTTCACCGCGCAGGCGCGAATCGGTAAGAAGGGGCTTCAACAACGACGCGAGGTGAACCGGATTCGCGTCGCCTTGAAAGCGCTCGGGCGCGACCTCGCGCTCCATCACCAGATTCGCAAGACCGAAAAATTTTGATTTCACCAGGCGCTTAGCGAGCGCGGCTGAAATCGGGTTCATGCGATACATGATGACCATAGGTTTTTCCATGAGGCCGACCATCAAGGTCGCGGTGCCCGATGCGCACAAAATCGCGTCGGCCATGCCGATCATTTCGAACGGCTCGCCTTTGACCATTGTGATCGGCACGCCCGTGTCGGACGGCAAACGGCGGGCGAGCTCGTCTTTGCTCAGATTCGGGGCAACCAACAGCACGACCGACAGGTTCGGAATCTCCGATTTCAAGCGCTTCGCCGTCTCGATTTGCGTTTCGAGATTCATCTTGAGCTCGCTCTGCCGCGAGCCCGGCATCAAGCCCAGCACGACTTTGTCGTCCGCGATGCCGAAGCGCCGGCGATTGAGCCGCTGGTTCTCGGCTTCGAAAAGCTCGGGCTTCATCTCGTCGAGCAGCGGGTGCCCGACGAACTGAACTGGAACGTCATGCGATTTGTAAAAAGACTCCTCGAATGGAAACAGCACGAGATTCTCGTCGATCATCTCGCGCAGAAACTTCACGCGCCCCTGCTTCCAGGCCCAAACCTGCGGCGGAATGAAATAGACGATCGGGATACCGAGCGACTTGATCTTGCGGGTGAATCGAAAGTTGAAACCCGGGTAGTCCATCAACAGGATGACGTCGGGCTTTCGCGTGCGAGCGGCCTCGACGACCTTGTGAAAGGCTTCTTTGATTTTCGGCCAGTGAGTCCAGATCTCGAAAAGTCCGAACACCGCGAGATCCTCGGCGTAGCCCATGATCTCAAACCCGGCGGCTTCCATCGCGCGATTGCCGACGCCATAGGCTCTCACCTTGCGGCCTGATTTCTTCCAATGCTCGAGGAGACGAAGACCGTAGTGGGCGCTCGACTCCTCGGCCGCAATAATCAGGATGCTACTCTCGCGAGGCGTTGATGAGCTCAACGATTTTCTCCGCCAAACGCAAGGCTTCGGTGCCCGCGCGGCCCGTGACCGCGATTTTTTGGCCATCGCCGACCGCGCGCAAGAAGGACTCAACTTCAGCCAGGAGCGCGTCGGTCTTTTCGAACTTTTGCGATTCAACTGCGGGTGGCTCGCCGACCCGCGCCCGGCAGATATCATAAGTCAGTGAAGCGAAATCGACCGCGATGGTCGAACCCTCCTGAACCAAATGCATACGACGGATGAGTGAGGGAGCCACCCGGCTCGCGGTAAAACTCGCGACCATGCCCGACTCGAAATTCAGGTGTGCGATGGCGACGTCAGTCAGCGGGGTCGCGAGGCTCCAGCCCCACGCCGCCACGGTGCGAACCGGGCTCGGATCGAGACAAAGCGCCAAATCGAGGTCGTGAATCATCAGATCGACCACGACGTCGACGCGCGCGTTGCTGCGCGGCCCGAACGGCGCCATCCGCTGAAACTCGAGTGAAAGTGGCGCCGTCGCGTTTTGGCTCGCTAGCCTAAACGGCGGGCTGAAGCGCTCGATGTGCCCGACTTGGAGTACGAGGTCCTTCTCTTCGCTGAGCGCGACCAGCTCCTCGGCTTCCGCGCTCGTCGCGGCGATCGGCTTCTCAACTAATACGTGAATGCCATTTTGAAGAAAGAATTTGGCGACCTCATGGTGTACGGACGTATCCGCCGCGACAGAAACCGCGTCGACTTTGCCGATGAGCTGACGATAGTCGGTCAGCGCCGGCACCCCGAGCTCTTTGCCGATTTCAGCGGCACGGGCCTCGGAAGAGTCGCAGACCGCCACGAGCTTCGACAGGCCCGCCGTCTCGAGCGCTTTGTACTTCTGCGCGTGAAAACGGCCTAGATAGCCGACGCCCACGACCGCGCTGCGGACGGGTGTCATTTCGCAAGACCTCGTTTAGAGTTGCGTACGAAATCAACGAGATAGTCGATCTCTTCACACGGCTTGCACTCGCGTTGAATGCGCTCGATGGCCTCGTTTAGAGTCGATGTCCCTTTCAATATGATGCGAATCGCCTGGTGCAATGTTTCGATCTTGTCTTCGGGAAAGCCCGCACGCTCGAGCGCGATCTTGTTGGTCGCGGTTGCGACGGCGTAGTTACCGCGGGCGACGCAATATGGAAGAATGTCTTTGTTCACCGAACTGTAGCCGGCCGTGAAGCTATAGCTCCCGATGCGGACGAACTGGTTGAACGCGCACACGCCGCTGATCGTGACGTGGTGATCGATGTGAACGTGGCCCGCGATTTGTGTCGAGTTCACGATGACGTTATGGTCGCCCATCTGCACGTCGTGCCCAAGGTGGACATAAGCCATGATCAGATTTTTGTTGCCGACCTTGGTGACGCCCCCGCCTTTGACGGTGCCGATATTCAGAGTCGTGCACTCGCGAATCATGTTGTCGTCGCCGATGACGAGCTTGGTCGCTTCGCCTTTATAGTGGATATCTTGCGGAGGACCGCCGAGAGCCGCGCCGTAAGAGATGCGATTATTGCGTCCGATTTCGACCACGCCCGTATCGGAGCCGATGCTCACGTGGCTTTCGAGCTTGGTGCCCGGCCCGATTTTTACTTTGCCGCGAATGATGCAAAACGGCCCGACTTCAACTCCTGAGGCCAGCTCAGCCTCGCGAGAAATGACGCTAGACGGATGGATCTGCGCGCTCATGACTTCGCCACCGGAATCATCGTGGCCATGATCTCAGCCTGGGTCACAACCTGTCCCTCGACTTTCGCTTCGCAGTTGAATGTGAATACGCGGCTGCGCTCTTTGAGAATCGTGCAATGGAGCTCGAGCGAATCGCCCGGAACGACCGGCTTTCGAAATCGCGCCGTCTCGATGCCGACGATGAAAAAGTCGAAGCGGGCAGAGTCGGGCGGAAGCGGCTTGGCCGCGAGAAGCGCGCAAGCCTGCGCCAGCGCCTCGATGATCAGAACTCCCGGCATAATCGGCTTTTGCGGAAAATGCCCGGGGAAGAACGGTTCATTCATCGTCACGCACTTAACGGCGCGAATGTAGCGGCCGGCGCGATTGGCTGGCGACTCCCCGCCTTCAATCTCCAGCACCTTGTCCACCAAGAGCATCGGATTCCGATGAGGC
>DASUEL010000780.1:0-3378 GCA_036275095.1 Bdellovibrionales bacterium | reverse complement strand
ATTTTTCTCACCGATTCGTCGCGCGACGACCGCGGTGGCTCCGGTGCTGAGACCGATGGCGACCGAGTAAACCAGCGTCACCACCGATTCGGTCAGGCCGACCGTCGCGATCGCGTTTTGTCCGAGCCCGCTGACGAAGTACATGTCGACGATGGCGAAAATGCTCTCGAGCGAAAGCTCGAGCACCATCGGAATGGCCAGTAGAATGACGGCCTGGGAGATGTCCCCTTGCGTGTAATCATGATGCTCGCCTTTCACCGCGCGTTTAACGACGGTGAAAAGCTCCTTTAGTTTTGCCAAGGGGCGCTCCGATTTTAGCGTTTCGCTTCGACGATGGTTTTGAGGGACGTCAGGCCCTTTTCGAACTGGCCGCCAACCATCTTGTCCATGTCGAGAAAGAGGCAAACGATCCGGCCGATCAAGCTGTTTTGTCCCGTCATTTTCCACGTTACTTGAGTTTTTCCGTCTGCGGGAGTCAAAATATATTCGGCCATGTTGGTGCCTTCCATCGGCCGCTTAAAATCGAGCTGCAGACGCACGCGCTCGTTTTGCACGCTCTCGACGATCGTCATGGCGCCTTCGCCGACGTCGGAGTTGCCGTTCCAGCTCGATTTTGCTCCCACTCCTTCGGCGGGCCCGTCAAAGGACATTTTAATTTCGGGATCCATCTTTGAGAACGGATTCCATTCCTCGCCGAGGCGGGGATTGTTGAGGTAAGGAAAGACGGTCTCGGGCGGCGCCTCCATCAGGGTCGAGCGCTCGACTTTGAATTCGGAAGGTTGAATGAAAGCATATCCCACGATCGCCGCCACGATCAAAACGAAGGCGATCACCGTTTTCTTGACCATAAATGGCCTCCTATTTGCGCAAAATTGATACACATATCTTAACATACCAATTGGTATCTTGTAAATACCGGCTGGTATGTTAAAATGGTCCTGTATGAGTCGTTCCAGACCGGCCATCAAAAAACGAACCCGCGACCCCGTCGCGACCCGCGCGCAAATCCTCGATGTCGCGTTTTGGGAGATCTATCGGAACGGATTTCACCACGTCAGCGTCAACGACATCGCCGAGAAAGCGGGTCTGACGAAAGGCGCGTTCTTTCATCACTTTCCGACCAAAGAGGCTTTGGGGTATGCGCTCGTGGACGAAGTTCTGACCCGCATGGTTCTCGAACGCTGGATTACGCCGCTGAACGATTATGAAAACCCGCTCGAGGGAATCTCGGCGAACTTGAAGAAAATAATTGATGAGATGCCCGAAGAGACGCTTTCGCTCGGCTGCCCTCTCAACAACCTCGTTCAAGAGATGTCGTCGGTTGACCCTATCTTTCGCGACAAGCTGCACGGCGCGATCGAAACTTGGATCGCCGGCGTCGAGAAGCACCTCAAGCGTGCCCAGCAACGAGGCTATTTGAAGAAAGAGACGAACGCGCGAAGGCTGGCTGAGTTCGTCGTCATGAACCACGAGGGCGCGTTCGGAATGATCAAGAGCGTCCGCGACCGAAGGGTTTTTCGCTCCTTGCACGCATCGTTAAAAGAGTACTTGTCATCCGTTCAAACGGCTTAATAGGAGGCTTTATGCAAAAGATCTCAGCATTCTTATGGTTCGACACCCAGGCCGAAGAGGCGGCGAAGTTTTATACGTCGATTTTCAAAAACTCCCGTATCGTAGAGACGAGTTACTACACTGAAGCCGGTCCGGGCCCGAGGGGCTCGCCGATGGTCGTTGCGTTTGAAATCGAGGGCCAGCGCTTTCACGCGCTCAATGGCGGTCCTCATTTCAAGTTCAACGAGTCGATTTCATTCGCGGTCGACTGCGAAAACCAGCGTGAGGTCGACTACTTCACCGAAATGCTGACCGCCGGCGGCGGCAAGCAGCAGCCGTGCGGCTGGGTCAAAGACAAATACGGCGTTTCGTGGCAGGTGGTACCCAAAGAGCTGATCGCGATGATGAACGACAAAGATCAGTCGAAAGCCGCCCGTGCCGTGAAGGCCATGCTCCAGATGACAAAGATCGACATCGCGACCGTGAAGAAGGCATTTGATGGACGCTGAGCTAACGTCTCACGTCTGGCCTTTGGGCCGAAGCGGCTCGCGCACGATACGAATGCGTTCCCTGATCGGATATATTTGAGAGAACCAATCTCGAAATTTTCAGCGAAGGATACCATTCGTGCGGGTGCTCTTTTTAATTGTGCTTTTCATGGGACCGGCCGCGGCCGCCGATTTCAATTTCGGCGGCGAGGCCGGTTTGGGATTGACGGACAACGCGAATCTCGAGGACTCGCAGCGTGACGGTGATTTTTACGTGCGTATCGCGGGCCAAGTCTCTTCGCGTAAGGGAGAGCATGCGTACGGCGCCAGGCTCGGCTTGACCGACTATCTCCGCGAGCATTCGAATGACGTCGTTTCGTGGCGCCTCTACGATCGCTGGCAAAAAAACCCGTCGGCCTGGCTGATCTACGCCGCGCTACTCGGCCAAGATTATACCGGGGGCGACTCCGGTATCACGGATTCATCGTTCGATAACTTCGGTTTCGATGCGTACGGTGAAAAAACCAAGGAGCTCGGCTCGCGCACGAGCCTGGGGTTCGGCCCCGGGCTCGCGGGACGCTATTACACATCGCTCTCCAACCGCTCCGACCACACGCTCTACGGCTTCGCCGAAATAGACCATGAGCTGAGCCAGAAGGTCCTTCTCGGAGGGCGCACGGAGCTGGGATTCTTGATCTCCAACGATGCCGATTTCAGCAGAACGTATCTGGAGCTTTCCGGTAACATTGACTATCTGTTTCGTGAGAGCTGGAACTGGTTTTCAGAGCTAACCATCCGTCAGACGAGCTTCACTAGCCGTACGGCCTCTGAAGAGACGATCGTCAGCCGCAGACGTGGGCGCATGGCCCGCGCCGAGACCGTGACGGAGCTCGAGGCCCATTCGTCCCTTATGATTTACACGGAAGTGGTGAAGAAGCATTCGTCTACAATTGAGACGGGCGCCAGCCTGAGACATTCAAATCAATCTTCGCGCAGCGGATACCAAAATTATTCCGCAAACGAATTGTATGGCAGAATCGTCTTATCATTTTAGGGAGGTCCATCATGAAGGCTAAATTGCTTTTGTCGACATTGGTTCTAGGTCTTAGCCTGGTGAGCTTCGCGGTCTACGCCGAGGAAGATGAGCTTGCGAAAGAAGAGCAGGCGCTGACCGAGGCAAGCGCGAAAGACGCGAATTTTACGGCGGCGCTGAAAGAGAAATATCAGCTGACCGACGAGCAGATAAAGAGCATGCAAGACCAGGGGCTCGCGGCTCCGCACATGGCCATGACCGCGCAGCTCGCGCAGTCGTCGGGTAAGCCGCTCGACGAAGTCTTGA
>DASUEL010000779.1:0-4036 GCA_036275095.1 Bdellovibrionales bacterium | reverse complement strand
CTGGGCCTTTTGTGAGGGCCCTTCACGAACCGACCCGAAAGCTTACGGGCGGAGCCGTTCACGTACGATCTTTTCGAGGTGATCGACCACTTGGTCAAAGCTCATGTCACTCGTGTCGACTACGTGGGATTCTTTAGGAATCTGCAAAGGCGCGACTAGTCGGCTCTGATCTTGCTGATCCCGATTAGCCTGGGCCTTATGAATGCTATCTACGGATTTTCCCTCGTCTTTGGCACGACGCTGCGCCCGGTCTTCACTACGGGCCGTGAGGTAAAACTTCACCGGAGCCTGCGGAAAAACCACTGAGCCGCAGTCGCGGCCTTCAGCGATCAGACCGGCCGACTTATCGAAACACGCGCGCTGAAGCGGGAGCAGAGTTTGGCGGACTTTCGGAAGCTGACTGACGATGCTGGCGGCGCCCCCGACGGACTCGGCATTGAGCTCCTCGGTGACATCTTGGCCATGGAAGTAGACCCGAGTGGTGTCGGCATCCATTTCGACCGACCATTCATCGGAGGCGGCCAGTTGTGCCATCGCATCTTCGTCGCGTAAATTGAGGTTGAGGCGCTGGGCCGCGTAGGCCAAGCCACGATAAAATGCGCCCGTGGACACCCATTTCATTTGAAGGCGTCGTGCGAGCTCCCGGCTGACAGATGTTTTGCCCGAGGCGGCGGGCCCGTCGATGGTAATCACGGTATTCAAGCTCTCCCCTCCAAGCCAGCCAGGGGGCTGACTTCGCCCAACACCTGAGCGAGGGCTTCAATGGCCGCACGGTTTTCTTCGGGCCGGCCGACGCTCATGCGTAGGTGCCGAACTAAACCGTAATTCAAAAGGGGACGCAAGATGATTCCGCGGCGGAGCAAGGCCTGGTCGACGGCTTTGGCGTCGCGGCGAGTGTCCAGCAAAACGAAATTCCCTTGGGAGGGCCAATATTCAAGGCCTAGCCGGGTCAGCTCGCCATACAAATAATCAAGACCCGTCCAGACGAGCTTTTGGCTTTCTACAATATGTTCGGCCTCGCCAAGCGCCGTGATAGCCGCGGCTTGAACGACGGAGTTCACGTTGAAGGGCTGGCGAACGCGATTAACGATTGAAACGATTTCGGGTTGGCCGATCAAGGCGCCAAGGCGCAGCCCCGCGAGTCCGAAAACTTTGCTGAAAGTTCGCAACACGAGAACATTTTTGTAGGCTGGAACGCGGGCAAGCGCGGACTCGTAATCGGCCGCGCGCACGAACTCATGGTAAGCTTCGTCGAAGATGATCAATACGTCGTCGCGGTTTCCAAGCTGGCTGAGCAGCTCGTCGACTTCTTTTTTGGAGTGATAGCGGCCCGTCGGATTGTTGGGATTCGCGATGAAGATGAGCTTCATTCGAGGCGTCCACGCGCGCGCGAGATCGCTCAATCGGTAATTGAAGTCGGGTCCCACCGGAACTTCGACGGTCTCGACCCGCGAGGCTTGCGCCGCGATTTTGTACGCGACGAACGCGTACTGAGCGGTAAGAATTTGGTCGCCAGGCTCGCAAAACGCCCGGATCAATAAATTAAAGAGGTCGTCGGATCCATTGCCCAGCGCGAGGTTGTCGGGCGTCACACCGTAATAACCGGCCAGCGCATTCTTCAGGTCGTAACAGGCACCATCGGGATACCGATGGGTTTCGGAGAGGGCGTCTGCAATGGCCTGCTTGGTCTTTGGTCCAGGGCCCAAAGCGTTCTCGTTGCTTGCCAGCTTGTAGACCTCTTTGACGCCGAACCGCCTCTTCACCTCGTCAATTGGAAGGCCCGGAACGTAAGGATTTAAGTGCAAAATTTCGGGTGCGACCTTCATTGGATAGGACCTTCTTCCGACAAGAATTTTGGTGGTCAAAATCTAGCAACTCTCGGGCGAGGATGCAAGATGTCGTGGAATGTGGGATTAAGCCTTGGCGAAAGCTTCGCGGAATTCAGCGCGGTTAAGGGCCGCACGCGGATTCAGCGGCGCTGGTTTCTGCCTAGGCTCTCACTCGTCGACGGCCTTGCGCAAATTTACAAACAACATCCCGATCTCCGTGGACAAAAAGTTCAGCTCACCACCCGCCTCGCGCAGGTCATTATGCGCCACCGGGCAGGCGCACACGTCGCGCTTCTCGTGACGGCCGGCTTCGAGCAGTGGCCGCGTATTCGCCAGCCGGTGAAAGAGCGCGGCTTCACGCTGACTCCGAAGCGATTTCGGCCGCTCCTTTCTGAAGACTTGATTTTCGGCATTACCGAACGAACCGAGCCCAGCGGCGCGATTCGAACACCGTTGAAAACCGAAGAGCTCGAATTCCTGATTCCGAAACTCCAGCTGACCGAGACCAAAGAAGTGGCCGTCGGTTTTTTGCATTCAACCGTCAATCCGCAACATGAGCGGGCGGCCGCCGAGATCTTGCGTAACGGCGGCTTCGAAGTGCTCTGCAGCCACGAAATCGAGGAGCCGGGCAACGAAGTGGCACGCTGGTGGCGGGCCGTCTTGAACGCGTATGTGGCACCGGCATTTCACGAGCTCGAGGCACAGCTCGAGCCGGTGAAGAAGGAACATGAGATTCAACTCGCGTTCTGGTCCTCCGACGGCGCTCAATTCGAGAGCGATCCCCGGCGCTACTATTCGAGCACGTTCGGAAACGTCGCCGCGCTCGCCGGACTTCCACGCCTCAAAAAAACAAAAACCATTTTGCATCTGGGGCTCGAGCAGTTTCTGCTCATACAGGCCGAAGAGAAATCCGCGATTTGGCAAAGCGACTTTGGGCCCGTCGCGCTCCCCGCCCCGGAGTTCCGAAAAACCAAGATTCAGCCGACACAGTTCATCGCATCCGATACACTCCATGGCGCCTTGTTCGAAAATCTCGAGGCGGGTTATGAGCCTGGGCCCATGCTCTTCGGCCGCACGCTTCGGCCGACGTTCATTGACATCCTGTACTTGCAGAAGCGCTTAGCCGGTGTGGAAGGGCTCAACGAGCTCGCGGCCCCGGGAGTCGACCAGAAACTCGAGCAGTCACTTCACGCAACCTTCAAAGAGACGCTCGAAACTCCGAATCAGGCCAAGAAACTCATTGAAGAGCTGGGCTTGAGCATTCTCGCGCAAGAGCTCAACCAGTACGCGGCAGGCCACTCGATCCAGTGCACCGGCGCGCTTGCGCCCGTTCTGGCGCCGCTTCTGCAAGCCAAACTGAAGGGCTTATCCTTGACGGTCGAGAAAAACGCCGAATATGCGGAAAGTCTCGCGGCCGCGTCGCTCGCTGGAGAGGACGCCTGATGGCACTTTCGTGGAAGAGCCAGCAGTTTCAGAAGCTCATCGAGAACATCTTTCCGCCTTCGGTCAGCGGGTGTGTCCTGACGCCGGAAGGGGCTCCGCTACATCTTCAATACGCACATTTAGCCGACATCGGAACGCTTCCGCTCGCCGGCCGCATCACGAATCAGTATTTGCAGCTCCAGCCCGGGCAAGTCGCCATCATGAACGATCCGTACTCGGGCGGCACGCTGCTCTCGACGGTGACGCTGGTGACGGGCGTCGCGCTCACGGGCCGGGCGCCGCAGAAGACCGACGCGATCCTCGCGTACCGATTTCCCCTTCGCCCCCACCTGAAGTTCGCGGGCACCGTCGATGAAGAAGGGCTTCGCATTCCGCCGACGCCGATTGCCGACGGCGACAACATCAATAAAAGCCTGCTCAAGATCATGGCAGAACATCCGCTCGCGCCGCAAAGCCTTTATGAGCGGACAATCGCGGCGATCGCCGAGCTCCATTCGATCTCCCAGCAATTCAGGGAGGGCTTCGATATTTACGACCTGAATTTCTCGAAGTCGCTCGTGCAAAACTATCTCGCGGAATCGCACAAAGTCATGAAGTCGATGTTGTCGGAGCTTCCGCTGGGAGACTCGCGCGTGCAGTCGACATTGAAAGACGAGACTCGAATTCGCGTGCACATTGAGCTGACCGGTGAAAAAGTTTTGATGGATTTCACGGGCACCTCGGCGTCCCCCGCGATGAATCTGACCGACGCCGCCACATTCGGC
>DASUEL010000778.1:0-4575 GCA_036275095.1 Bdellovibrionales bacterium | reverse complement strand
CTCACCAGGCCTGGGGGCAAACGATGAAATGGCTGATTCTGATCCTTGTGGCGCTGAGCCCGGCGGCTCGCGCGAACCCTAAAACCGTTTTCGTGAACGCGGTAAAGCCTCAGGAGCTTTTCGACGTTCTGACCTATCCCGCGCGCGTCGAATCGAAAGTCAACGCGCAGGTGTACTCAGAATCAGACGGCGTGGTGACCAAGATTCTCATGCCAGTCGGCGAACGGGTGAAATCCGGGGAGAAGATCCTCGTGGTCAAGCATACCGACCCGCTCTACAACTACGCACCGGTGGCGCTCACGTCGCCGGTCGCGGGGGTCGTCAGCCAAATCAAGGTGACGGTCGGAAGCCGTGTGAACAAAGGCCAGCTCCTAGTGTCGGTGACCGATCCCACTTCCGTTCATGCGTCGCTTGAAGCCGCGGCGCTGGATTTGGCCGTCTTGAAAAAGGGCCTTGAAGGCGAAGCCAAAGTGCAGGGCCGGGCCGAGACGCTGAAGCTCGAGATTGCGCGAATCAGCCCGTTCGTGGACCCCGCGACCGGAACCGCGACGGCCGAAGTCGAATTCGTTTCAAAGAAAGATTTGCCGCCGCCAGGATCCGTCGTGCAGGTCTCATTCAAGGTCAATCCGCGCCATGCGATCGTCTTGCCCGAACACGCGATTTTCTACCGGGGTTCCGATAGTTTCGTACGGCTCGTCGAAAGCGGTAAGTCGAAGCGCGTTCCCGTCAAACTCGGCCGGCGCCAGCGAGGCCGCGTGGAAGTGTCCGAAGGACTGAAAACCGGCGACCAAGTGATCGAGCGGGCGAGCGGGTTCATTGCCGACGGCGACGAGGTGAAAATCGAAGTTGCCGAGGATGCCAAAGCCGCCGAAGGAAACAAAGCCGGTGGGTAAGCTTTATCAGTCGCCTCTTCGAGTCTATCTTCTCCTCGGGTGCTTGGCGCTAATCGGAATCTACTGTGGTCTTAAGTTGCCAGTGTCGCTGTTTCCGAACAGCACGAAGCCGGTCGTTTGGGTCGAGGTCAATTATGGCTTTATGACCTCCGACGAGTTTCTAAATACCTACGGCTACACCTTTGAGGAGCGCCTGAAAGGTATTACGTTCGAGAATCATCAGGTCGAAAAAGTCGAGGCCCGCTACGGCAGCCGAGACGTCGACTACACCGTGCGCTTCAAATGGGGGGCGCCGCCTACTGAAGCGGTCAAAGAGGTTCAGACCGTCGCCAACGCATTCGCCTCGCAGTTTCCGCAGGAAATTCGGGATAGCCTGCGCGTCGACATGTGGTCGGAGAATTCCGGCTTTCTCGCAATCAGTTTTTTTAGCGAACGACGAAGCCTCGACGACCTTTACAGGTTTCTCGAGCCCATCGTGACACCGGCCGCTTCTAAAGTGCAGGACGCGAGCGGGGTCGGGCTTTGGAACCCGACGGCTAAAGAAATCAGCCTCGAGCTCGATCCCGACAAAATGGCGAGCCTGCAGCTCGTGCCGGCCGATATCGAGCGCGCCATCGGGCCCGCCCTCTCCTCGAGCAACGCGGGCTCCGTAAGCGTCGGGCTCAAAAAACTCGACGTCACGCTGCCCAGGTATGTAGGGCGCTTCGAGGAGCTAAGCCAGATTCTGATCACGTCGCCGACGGGCCGGGTCGTTCACTTGGGGGACATCGCCAAGATCGACTTCGGTACACCGCTCGGTGAATCGCGCGTGATGAAAACGAGCGGCGCGCCGAGCCTGATTTTATTCGCCAACCCGAAACCGGGCGGCAACGTCAAAAGGATGGCCGAGGAAATCATTTCGATCGTCGAAGGCCTCAAGCCGCAGTTTCCGCCTGACGTTCAGTATAAAGTGCTCGTCGACCCGTCCGAGTTCATTCGCGCGGCTACGAACAACGTTCTTCATGAGGTATTTCTCGCGGCGATTCTGGCCGTCTGTGTTCTGTTTCTCTTCATCGGAAATTTCAAGAACGTCATGACCGCGGCGATCGAAATTCCTTTCAGTATCGTGCTCGCGTTCATTCTCATGCGGCTTACGGGAATGAACATGAACTTGATATCGCTGGGCGGCCTGGCTTTATCAGCGGGCATGAACGTCGATGCCTCCGTGGTCGTCATGGAGAATATTTTTCGCCATTTTGAACAGGAAAAGGGAAAAGCTCTTACCCATGCCCAGCGCGTGCAGGTGCTGATGCGAGCGGTGCGCGAAGTGCAGTTTCCGATCATTGCCTCGACGATCGCGTCGCTCGTCGTGTTCATACCTTTGGCGTTCACTTCGGCTTTGACGAACGCGATTCTCGGCGACCTCGCGCTGGCCGTCGTGTTCTCGCACGGCTTCTCGGCGGTGGTCGCACTCATTCTGGTTCCCACCGTTCGTCTGCATCTCATGTCGAAATTCGGCAATGCCGACGGGCACTCGCCGATCGAGCGGCAGCTCAGGGCTCTCGAGAGCGGATACGCATGGGCATTGAGGAAGTTTTTGGACCGCCGAAAGGTGCGCAATATGACTTATGGAGCGATCACGGCCGTTCTCGCCGTCTTGATCGCGCTCGTACTGCCTAAACTCCCGAAAGAAATCATCGGCACACCTGACACCGACTGGATGTATCTCGGCATCAACACCGAGGGAAATACGTTGGTCAAACAGATGGAATCGCAAGCTGAGGAAATCGAAGACCGCATGTTGCGCAAGTTCGGCGACAAAATTCTGTATACGTTTACGCAAGTGCAGGGGCCAAATAATTCGAGCGTCATGGCCCGCTTGCGCGACAAGCGCGATTCGGCTCAAGTCTGGAAAGACATGGAAAAGGAATTCGAGAACACGCCGGTTCTTCGCTTTTACGTTTTTCCTTGGAATCCTTCCGAGCTGCCCATCCCCGACCCCGACGACCTTCAAGTCGTGATTCGCGGAGAAAATGCAAAAGCGCGTGCGCTTGCGGCGCAGGACTTGCGCGACGTTCTTCAACAGAAGCGAATCTTCCCTGACGTCTGGACTAAGCCGAGCGTCGACCGTAAAGAGAGCGTTTTTCTCCGGCCGAACATGGAGCAGTGGATGCTCGCGAAACGAGAAGGGCTTCGTCTCGATCCGGCCGAGCTCGCGGATCTCGCGCGGGTCGCGACGACAGGCAAGCAGGTTGGCCATCTCATGCTCGACGGCCAGCTGACGAAAGTGAATATGCGGTTTCCCGAAGATCGAATTCAGTCGATCGAGGACCTCGAAGCCTTGCCGGTCGGCGTGGCCGGCCGGCTGATCCCTCTACGCGCATTGGCTCATACGGTTACCGAAGAAGTCGAACCGACCAATTACCGGATCGATGGGCGAGGGCAGTACCAGCTCAATGCCCGAATGAAAAAGGAAGACCGCCATAAAGCCGATGAGGCGGCGGCGCAAGCCGCGCAGGCCGTGCAAGAATGGGTGAAGGGGCGTCCGCTCAACGATGAAGTCGTGGTCACGGTTGAAGACTCGAAAATCGAGCTGACCGATGCACTGAATCAGCTGGCGATCGCCGTGGCGCTTTCGGTTCTCTTGATTTTTCTCACTATGGTATTTCAGTTCGGCGATGTCGTGAACGCGTTGCTGGTGCTCGTGGCAGTCCCACTCGGTTTTATTGGGGTTTTGGCCTCGCTCTATTTGTTCAACAGCACGCTTTCACTGAACAGCGTGCTGGGCGTGATACTTTTGAACGGAATCGCGGTCGCCAATAGCATCATACTGGTCGACTTTCTCAAAAGACTCGTTGAGGGCGGGCTCGCGCCGCGCGAGGCCGCTGTGCAGGCCGCCCGTCAGCGTATGCGGCCGATTCTAATGACGTCTTTGACGACCGCACTCGGCATGTTGCCTGTTGCGATCGGCATGGGTGAGGGCGGGCGAATCCTTCAGCCGCTGGGAATCGCCGTCATCGGCGGCCTTTGGTTCTCCATGGCCATGACGCTCTTTCTGGTTCCGGCGCTTCAAGTCAGCTATCTAGAGTGGCGTGGACGCCGTGAGGCTGATCGGCAAGCGGGCCGCGATATTGACTCCATGATCAGAGAGTTCGAGAGTGATTTGGATGAGCGGGCACCAAATCGGGCACCTGCAGTGACGGAAGTAACTCAATAAGTTATGCGTAATGTGGCGCTGGTCATCGTATTTCTATTAGGCGTCGTTCCGGCAAGCGGGGCGGAGGCTTCCGCACCGGCGAAGAGCTTTGATTCGGCACTCGACGAGATCGTCAAGCGCAGCACTCAGGTCGACATCCAAAAGAGCCGGTTGACGGCTGCCGATAGTCTATTGCTCTCGAGCCGCCTCAACTTTCTTCCACGTTTGAGTTTAGAGGCGACCCAAACGCGGGCCGGAGAGCCGGCGAGCGAAACCAAGGAAATTGCCGGAGTTGCGACACTAAACCTCTTCAGGTTCGGCTCCGATTGGGCCGCCATGCGAGCCGCCGAGTCGAATCGCGACATGGAAGCTTCAAGGCTTGCAAGCGCAGCGCTCGAAGCGGAGCAAGCGGGGGCGAACGCGCTCATCACCCTCATTGAGACTCGACTCAAGCTCGAAGTGTTGAAACGGCGGGTGCAGGCCACAGAAAGCTTTCTCAACATCGCG
>DASUEL010000777.1:0-3318 GCA_036275095.1 Bdellovibrionales bacterium | reverse complement strand
GATGGCGCAGCTCCTTAGAAGAAGCTGATCCCAGATTTCCGGTCTCATTGTCAATACTCACCGAGACAATGCCGGGTGGCACCGGGAAGGATCGATCGTTGACGTTTTTGACGGCGACTTTCATGTATTCGAGCCAAATGGGCAGCGCGGCCTGACCGCCGGTTTCGCCGCGGCCAAGGGTCTTTTCGACGTCGGAGCCGACCCAGACGCCCGTCGAAATCTGGGGCGTGTAGCCGACGAACCAGGCGTCGTAATAGCCGTTGGTGGTGCCGGTCTTTCCCGCCACAGTGCGGCCCAGGGCCTTGGCTTTGGCGCCCGTGCCCTCGTCGACGACGCCTTTGAGGAGGCTTGTCGTCAAGTAGGCGGTTTGCGGCGCGATCAGCTGATCGGGATCGTCGAAAAAGATCGGCGGAAGCTTCTTTTTGTCCTCGGGCTTTTGGTTCTTGAACGCCAGGCGTTTCTCTTCGAAATCGGCGTCGAGCTTTTTGAGCTCCTCCTCGAAGCGCATGTCGAGCGACACGTTTTCGAGCAGCGTCTTATCTTGCTGGTCGGTGACTTTGAGGATGAAGAGCGGGCGGATGCGTTTGCCGAGGCGCCCGAAGTGCGAGAATACTTTGGTCATCTCGTAGAGTGTGACGCCGCTGGAGCCAAGGCCCAAGCTCAAGTCCATGTTGAGCGGGCTGAAGATGCCCAGGCGGCGGGCGTACATGGCAGTCGTGTCGACCGTCACTTTTTCGAGAATCTTTACGGTCGGAATATTCAACGACTTGATGAGCGCGTTACGAAAGAGAATGTCGCCGGTGAACTTTTCGGAGTAGTTGTTTGGCTTCCATTTCTTGATCGCTTCGTCATCTTTGGTTTCTTTGATTTGTTTGTTGTCGCCGTCGAGCTGGCCTTCTTCTTCGTAGACGATCGGCGCGTCGACGATCACCGTCGCCGGCGTGTAGCCGTGATCGAGGGCCGCGGCGTAAACGAGCGGCTTGAACGACGAGCCCGTTTGACGGATGGCTTGAAGCGCGCGGTTGAACTCCGATTTTTCGAAGCTGTTGCCGCCCACCATGGCGAGTATGTTTTGCGTTTCGAGGTCGAATGAAAGCAGCGCGCCTTGCACGACCGGGTCTTGCTCGAGCTCGACGGCCGCGAACTGTTTGAACTCAGGCAGCGTCGTGGGCGGCGTGTAGTTTTTTTGCTTTTTCTTGAGGTTCGCGAGCATTTCGTTGATTCGCTTCGAAGAGAACTCCTGACCCGTCACCTTCACTTGGATGACGTCACCCACTTTGAGAGCATCAGACGGCTTTTTGAGCTTGTCGTTTTCCCATATGACGTTCGGGTTGGGCTTGCGCGCCCATTCCATGGTTTCGAGATCGATCATGCCCTGGGTTTCGGCGAAGCGAACGGTCACGAGGCCCCACTGATCGTCGACCTTGGTGACGATGCCTTCGACGATCGTTCCAACGGGAATGTACTCGGGCAAGTTCTTTTGGTCGGGTTTGCGGGTGAGGTTGAGCGGCTCCTTCTCGGGGAGCGCGCGACCGTCGGGCACGATCGTTCTGAGTGGCGTGTAGTCGTCGATCAGTTTGTCGCGCGTCTCGAGGAGAAACTTCGCGACCTCTTCGGCGGCCGCGAGGTTTTTTGGCGCGCCCCGATAGCCTTGGCGTTTGTCGAGCTCGCGCAGGCCGTCTTGCACGTGTTTTTGCGCCGCCACTTGTTTTTCGACGTCGATACTCGTGTGGATTTTGAGGCCCTGGTCGAGAACGGCCGATTCACCGAGTGTTTTGACGAGATGCTGGCGAACGGTTTCGAGAAAAAACGGAGCCTTGTCTTTGTAATCTTCGCGCATGTAGACGCTGACGGGCTCGTCCCCCGATTTCTGCGACTCTTCAGCGCTGATAAACCCTTCTTCTTTCATGCGGGTGAGCACGTAGCGCTGGCGCTCTTTCGCGCGCAGCGGGTTGTGAATGGGCGAGTAGCGGCTGGGCGCCTGCGGGAGACCCGCGAGCAGCGCCATCTCGGCAAGCGTCAGCTGATCGAGATTTTTTCGAAAGTAGGTTTGCGCGGCCATGGCAACGCCGTAAGCGCCTTGGCCGAGGTAGATTTGGTTGAGGTAGAGATACAAGATGTCTTCTTTTCCGAGGTGCGCTTCCATGCGATACGAGAAGATCGCTTCACGGATTTTACGCATGTAGGTTTTCTCGGTAGCCTGGAGGATCGACTTCGCCACTTGCTGCGTGATGGTCGAGCCGCCCTGCACGGCGCGGCCGGCGCGCATATTGGCGAAGAACGCGCGGATGATCGCGGTGAAGTTGATTCCGCCGTGCTCGAAAAAGCTCGAGTCTTCGGCGGCAAGAAACGCCTCGACGAGTTTTTTGGGGAATTTTTCGTAAGGAACGACGATGCGGCGCTCGCGAAAGAACTCGCCGATCTTCTCACCGTTGTTCGAGTAGACTTCGGAAACCAACAGCGGCTTATAGTCGGCGACGGTCACCATCTTCGGCAATTGTGCTGAGATGACCAAAAGAGAAGCCGTGACACCGATGACCGAAAGCAGAACCAAGCCGAGTACGACGGCGAGAATTTTCTTTGTTCGCATGAATGGGGTTCCTCAAATTTGCCTGTAAAAATAAGATTTTAGACTTAATTTGAGGGCGGGGCAAGGTATGGTCTTGCCCCGGGCTTTTGGCGGGCCGAGTTACTGATTTCCGGTGTTGTCGTCGCTCTCAGAAAGGCTGCCGCGCGGGTCACAGATGTTCTTATTTCTTTCGGCTTGAGCGCCCGTGCAGCATCCCTCGGATCTGGCCTGGTTCTTTAGGCGCGTCAGCTTGCCGAGCGCTTTCGAAGCGTCAGCGCGAGCCTGGACCTTGTCGTCGGCATCTTTTTCGGAAAAGCCCGACTTCTCGATGCGCTCCAAGTCGGCTTCCGCCTGGGCGAGCGAACGCTGCTCAGCTATGAGCTGGCGCCGTTTCGCGGCGACCTTGGCGGCGTACATCTGCTGTTTTTGCGAGGACGACTGAAGTTCACGTTGGAATTTCTCTTCCAGAATTTTTATTTTCCGTGTCGCGCTCTGAAGCTTGGCTTGCGCGGACTGGAACTTCTGCTGCTTGGCGATCATCGACTGGCGCTGAATGGTCGAGAGCTCACGCTGAGCGGTCTCGGCGTCGCGCTTGAACTTGTCGTACTGAGCCTGCTGGGCTAGCTGCATTTTCTTGAGGTCGGCCGCGGCCTTTTGCATTCCGAGGACGTACTCGGGATTGTTCGTGGTGCACTGTTTGTAGATTGCGATTCCCTGATTTTGCAGGTTACGCCGATAGTTCTTCGACG
>DASUEL010000776.1:0-2352 GCA_036275095.1 Bdellovibrionales bacterium | reverse complement strand
ATTTCGATTTTCATTCGTTGCCTGCGCAACTGAACCTCGCGTATTTCAATCCGCGCGCCTTTTTCGAGACCACCTTATTCACCGGCACGACACGCGACTCCATCGTCATGCTTGTTTTGACCGGATTCATCATCGGTCTTTTGAACATCGTTCATTCGGGTCTTCTGGCCCCGCTGTTATTCCCGATCTTTTGGGTCGCGGGCTACCTCGTTATTTCCGGCCTCGTGTCGACGCTCTTTCGCGACTTTCTCGTGATCGAAGCCGGGTTCCCGGAGCTCCTGCGCTTTTCGGCCTATCAGTCGATCGTGGCGCTTCCGGTTTTTTTGGCCGGTGCTTTGATTCCTCCGTTCGCTCCGCTTTTGCACCTCGGTTTTTTCGTTTGGTCGGTCTTCGGTTTTTACGTCGCCTTCAGGCCCCGCCTCGGCCGCTTGATCGCGCTGAGTGTGGCGCCCACGATTTTGTTTTTCGTGGCGTGGATCGGGCTCATCGGGATGATCATTCAAGCGCGCGACGCCAAGCTCGGGTCCGGCATCGCCGAATATGGGTCGCGGAACGCGGGGCCGCCGTCGCCGGCTCCGATCGGCGGCGCGGTGGAGGGCACGCGCGTCCACCAAGTCGTGCAGCCGCATCAAGTGATCGCGCAGAAGCCGGCCCACGAGGCTCGGGCCTCCGGCGACGAGCACGGCAACCCGTTCGTCGGGGAGTTTCGCCCCGGTGAGGTTTATCAGTATTGGATTCAGCTCTCGGGCTTGCGCTTCAAGCGCGAAGCTGAAATGGAAATTCGCGTGAAGACGGCCGACTCCGAGGGCGCCACGCTCGAGGTCAAAGGCGGTTTCGACAAAACACAAACCAATTTCACCATGAAGGTGAGCTGGGAGATGGATTTTACCGCGCCGGTGACGTTCGATCTTCAGACCGCGGGAGTGAATCACATCGTAAATCTCTTGCTCTCGCATCGCGTGCGGCTCTCGCTGATGGGAACGACGCCGGCTTCGAAGCTCCCGGAGGCGCTGCGCACGGGCCGCCGCATGAAAGTCGCAGGCCTAAAGGGCCTCTACTTCCAGAACTGGGGCCCATCTCGTTCGGTCGCCGACGTACGCGAAGTTTTCGACATCGCCGTTTCGAAAGATCACGGCCTTCCGATTTTCTTGCAGGGCCGCAACGACGTCACCAACGGCCGCATCTACATCACGCTGAAAAACTACAGCCTCCCCGCGGGCCTCTAAGGTACGCCGTCACTTCAAAAAGGATCCGGAAAATTTACGGCGTACGTGGGTCAGGGGTCGATCGCGCCCTGGAGGCCGTTTCGGCTGACGGCCGAAGGCGAGGTTTGCGTGCCGATCACGACTTCGCCGACGGAGCTGTCCGCGATTTGCGCCGTGGGCCCGGCCGCTTTGCCGCCGCCAGAGGTGACGCCCTTGCCGGCGAGCAGGCGCGGAGGCGGGTCGTAGTTGACGGTGATGTTCGGCGGAAGCGGCGTCGTGGCGGTCGGCTGCGCGAGGTAGCCGACGATTTTGACGGTGAATACCTGCGACTTGTCGCCTTGGAGAACGGGAAGGTTCGCCGAAATCATATCGTTTTCACATTTTTTGAAGACCGTGTTCGACGGCGTGAGCGCGCTCGAATACGTAAACTCGATCACCTGGTAGCCCTGGCACGGGCCTTCGGCTTTCAGGTACGAGTCGGCCGCGGCCAGATACACGGGGCTGATCGGAACGTTGAGCGCCGCAGGCATGCGGATCGGCGCCGGCGAGAGATCCGAGATCTGCTCGAAAATGAATCCGCAGCCGCTCGTGCCGGCTGAAACCGCAAGGCCGAGCAGTGCTCGCTTCAAAAAGACATGCGCGCGCGCCATCGAATATCTATCGGACTTTAGTCTTGAAAACCTGAGCGGGCGGGTTCCGCGCTGAAGCCGCGAAACGGGCCGTCGTTCTCAATCAGAGACGGGGTGGAGACGGCCGACGAGATCGGCGCGGCTCACGACTCCGAAAATACCGGAGTCGAATGAGCCGGGCGGCACGTTCGAGAGCACGATGAGGTCGCCCTCGGCCAGCCGGCCGCCGTTCGATTTTTCATAAACGGCGAGCATCGACGCGGGTCCGGCCCCGAAAAAATAGGGCGTGCCATCGGGGCCGAGCAGGAGCTCGCCGTTGACGGTGAGATTCCAGGCGCCTCTTTGCTCGTCGCGTGAGACGTGAAACGCGTCGCCCGAAGCGGCGCGCACGACACGGGCGACCGGCGCGCTCTGCGAGGAGAACCGGTAGTAAACGAGCTCGCCCCGCTCGGGCTGATGGCAAAGATACCAGTCGGTGATGAGTTTCAGTTTTTGTCCGCGCGCAACGAGCCCGGAAA
>DASUEL010000775.1:0-2755 GCA_036275095.1 Bdellovibrionales bacterium | reverse complement strand
TAGTCGAAGCTCTTGCGGATGCGTACGGGACTCACGGTCTTTTTTCCGTTGAGCCACGTGTTGACCCGGTCCTCACCCTCGTCGAACGGCTTCGTGCGCTGAATGGTCAGCTCGTAGAGCTCGGATTGGGTCTTGTCGAGGGTCGCGGCTTTTCTGAAATCGAGCTCGATGCGCTTCGGAACTTTCGAGACGTAATAATCGTACTGCGCGCACACCTTTTGGTACTGAACGCATTGGCCTTTGTCGTTGTACTTCACGCATTGCTCTTGATAATACACGCAATAGCGCCGGTAGCTGTTGACGTTGAATTCCACCCAGTGCACGCCGTTGGTTCCGCTTGTGCGCTTCAGATCGATCGGAAAACCGTAGTAATCGACATCGTGGTCGAACAAATCGGTGAAGGCGCCCCGCATCTCGTAGCTCGCGCGCGGGTCGGCCGAAGCCGCGGCTGAAAATGCGAAAAACACCGACATCAATGTAAGAGTGATTCTGGTCATTCGACGCCTCCCTGTGGCTGATCCCAAGTCGAGGCTAGCACTGGACCATGATCGGTACAACAGGCTGGACGCTCGCCCCGCCTTTAATCCAGGTACGAATTCGATTGTCCCGCGGGTCGGCCTTCATTATATGTTTCGCACGGGAGTTTCGCGCATGCCCAACTGGGAAAAGCTTTATAAGATCGTCCTGAAGATCGCGGCCGTCATTCTCGCGCTCTTTTTCTTGTACCTTCAGACGGGCCCGTTTTTGACCTGGTTCGGCAATAAGCCTCAATGACGCCTCAATGGAAACGGCCAAGTACGGCGACGGCCTCCGCGACCGAAACACCGACCTGCGTATTGAACCACGCCGTGAAATCGGCGCCGGGCTCCGACCCGTCGAGGCGCAAACACCGAAAACCGGCTTCACGCAAAGGCCCTGAGTCGGCTTGGTAGAGACCGGGGCGGCAATACCGCGCCGTCCACTGGTCTTTCAGCCGCGCCTGAAAGCGCGAAACGAGCTCCTCGGCCTGGAGCTGAATCCATTGAGACTCCGGAATCAGGTCGGGCTTTCGCGGAAACAAGCCGATCTCTTCCATCGAATTGTCGTGGGCGATCGACTGATGCTCCTGACGCTTTTCATGGGAGAGGGCGACGGTTTCATCCTGTAAACGGCCCGTCGCCTCGAAACTGACGCCGAATTTCTGCGAGTGCCGGCGTGCCGCGTACTCGTACGTGTGGGGCTCATCGCGATAGCGGGTCTCGCTCACCGTCACGGTGCCGTTGCCGTTGTCGCGTACGGTGCGGCCGCTCCCCGGCGTGTTGGTGAACAGGCTGATCAGCGTGACGGCCGTATCGAGCGCGGCACTCACGTCGGATTTCTGCTGTGAATTTTGCTCGGTTTTCGCCTCGATCCATTCATGCGTGTACGGCACTTTCACCGAGTACGCGTGTGTCAGCGTTTCAGTGCGCTCTTGATGCGCATAATGGTACGCACCCTGCACTGCGAGCCGAAACGTCTTCTTGCCCGCGGGGTCGAACCACGGGCTTGTCTTCCACTTCTCTTTCAGCCCGTTTGCGACGAAGATCCGATGCGCTTCGCTGAAGCCTTTCAGCTCGAGCTCGATCACCGGCTCACCGTACATCTCGTTTTGCACGTACGACCGCTGAACTGCGAGCGTCGGCGCCTTCTCACCCCAAGTTTCGCAAAACCGTCTGACGAACTGGCCGTAGTAAAATTGATCGTTCTTGAGAGTGAGAGCGAGCGCCTTGCACTGCGCTTTGCCCGCCGCCTTCGTATCGCGCTCGAGCGCTCCGTAGAGGGATTTTCGCTCCCCTTGGTAAAAGTTGCGATACTTCGAAAGCAGCCACATGGCTTTCACGGGCTTTTCTTCACGCGCGGCTTTGCGCACGTCCTCGGCGATGGCCACCGCCGCAAGGCGGGACTCTTCTTCTTGGGTGAATGCTACGGCGCCTTTCGGAAACAGATCCCACGCCACCTCGTTCACGTAAATTTTCGCGAGCAGATCGGCGGCGCCGGTGGCGTTGCCGCCCATTCGCAACAGGCGGGTTTGGACGAGCTTTTGATCGATCCACTTCTCGCGGGATTTACGAAGGCCGAGCTGCGCGTCCTGGTTGCCGGGTTCCCCGCGCAGAATCTCCTGGTACGTGTTTGCGGCGGCTTCGTAGTCTTCGGCGTCGAAATACGTCTGCGCCCTTTTGTGAAGGCTCGTGCATGCGACGAGCAGACTGAGCGCGAGCAGCATAGCGGCTTTCATCACGACTCCAATTTTTATGTTTCAGTCCCGATTCTAACAAGTCGCCGCGTGCAGTCCACAACTCAAGGTGCCACATCGGCGTTTTCGGTGTTACGCTCCGGGTATGCCTAAGAATCCGCTCACACTCTATCCGATCGGGCAGGTCGTTTCCACGCGCAAGGACGCCGTCGACGACGGCTGGGACGCCGAGCGCGCGAAAATCGTTCTAGATCTGGAACAGTTTAATGGCGAGGCGCTAAAAGGCCTTCAGGATTTTTCGCACGCCGAAATCGTGTACTACATGCATGCGGCACAAAAGACCGAGACGGGTTCGCGGCACCCGCGCGGCAATACGGCTTGGCCCCGAGCCGGAATTTTCGCTCAACGCGCCAAAGACCGCCCGAACAAAATCGGCATCACCGTCTGCCGTATTCTCGCGGTCGACGGCGCGGAGCTTGAAGTCGCGGGCCTCGACGCGATCGACGGCACCCCGGTGCTCGACATCAAACCGTGGGTGCGGGA
>DASUEL010000774.1:0-2719 GCA_036275095.1 Bdellovibrionales bacterium | reverse complement strand
GATGCCCTCGGTGATGGAGCTTCCTTCGCTCTTGATTTCGCCCGATTTCAGATACTGATACATACCGGAGCCCAACGGGTCGGCCAGCACGACTTTGATGTTGGGATTTTTTTCTTTGAGGTACGAGCTCACTCCGCCGATGGTACCGCCGGTGCCCGTCGCAAGCGTAAGAACGTCGATTTTGCCGTCGAGCTGGCTCCAGATCTCGGGGCCCGTCACGTCGTAGTGAAATTTCGCGTTCGCCGTGTTTTCAAACTGGTTCGCCCAAAAGGAGCCCGGCGTCTCTTCGGCGATTCGCCGCGCTTGATGATAGAAATGAGACTGGTCCGCGAACGGAACGGGCTTCGTGAGCCGCAGCTCGGCGCCGAGCGCACGCAGCACTTCGTATTTTTCGGCGGCCTGATTGTCGGGCATCGAAATGATCACTCGGTAGCCGCGGGAGGCCGCGAGGGTGGCGATGCCGATTCCGGTATTGCCGGCGGTGCCCTCGACGATCACGGAGCCCCGCTTGAGAGCGCCGTCGCGTTCGGCCTGCGCGATGATGCCTTTCGCCGCGCGGTCCTTGATGCTTCCGCCCGGATTCAAGAACTCGGCTTTGCCGTAAATTTCGCAGCCCGTGGCTTCACTCAGCGAGAGAATTTTGATGAGCGGCGTGCCCGCGACCGAGTCCCATATTGTTCCGGTTGTCATGTCTGTGGCTCCTTGAACCAAGGCTATCCAAGAGAGCCTTCGAAAGTAAATGCCTGACTACGAGCCTCCAGACTAAAGATCGCGCCGCAACTGAATTCCGAACGTGTATTGCACGGTGCGCGTGATCGACCGCCAAAAACCCTTCATGGTCTGGACCTGTTTCACGCGGCCTTCGACGCGCTGGTATTCGTCTCCCATGATTCGGAGCTCTTCATTCAAGAAATATTGCTTCAAGCGCGGAAAGATCTCTTGCTCTTCGAATCTGACGTGATGCTCGAAATTGTCTTCGAGCAAATTGAGGCAGGCGATCCAGTCGCCCGCATCGAGCGTTTTGGCGTCGAGCTCGATGAGAAGCTGATCGATCACCGAATGATCTTCCCGCGCATCGTCGCCGAGGGTTCGCAGATCGGCAAGGGCTTCGAGCTGCGGGTACAAAACCCGCTCTTCAGACAGTGAATGCTCGACGAGAAGCCCCTTCAGCCGCTCGAACAGCTCATCGCGGTTGTCGACGTCCTCACGGAGCCGCTTAAATAGTCTCTCGATTTGACGATGCTCGCGGTCGAGAATTTCGATAATGGAATGAGCCATAAACTCCCCTTTTTCTCCACGGAGAGTTTATGAAACTTTGATGATTCGGACTTCGGGTGAAAATGGTGTTTTAGACAAGATCTGTCGCGGCCTGTGAACGCCGTCTCAATTGCCGCCCCGGCGTAAGCAGACGTCCCAAACCTGAAGCTTCTTAGGCGGCGAAAACACCGTCGCGCAGCCGTACCACTTGTGCATCGGAGACCCGACGCGATTCAAATTAAAATAGATGGTACCGATCTTTCTCTCTTTCGAATCTTGAAGCAAAAAATAATCCGCCCGGCGATCGCCTGGCTCTTCGAACGGCTCATCGAGAATCGTCGTTTTGAAGACTTGTACGCGTACCAGCGTCTTCGGGTTCGACTCGAGCACGACGGGCTTTTCGTTGTATTCATCAGACCCGCCCGTATCGACTCTCACATGCTCGAACTTGCTCTGATCCAGGCACACGCTCCGCTCGCCCATCAGCCGGTAGCCGTAAAGCTCGCGCTTCACGAGCTCCTCGGCGATTTCTTGTTCGGACGCGCACCTGCTTTTGTGCGGCTCGCCGGCTGCGGCGTTTGCGGCGATCAACGTAAGAAGCAACATCAGAAAGGTTCTCATTGGCCTGCCTCGCAGTTCTTGCCTTCGCACTTGAGCGTGGGTTTGTTCGGGTACGAGCACCCGGGGCCGCCTCTGTGCCGAAGGACCGCGAAGTCACGCGGGCCGCTGCTCGGCTCGATCGCTTTGCTCGCCTGCCCTCCCGGAAGCTGCGCTTTGCAGCTTTGAACGGCCATGCGCTTGAGCCAGCTTCCGTAGTGCTCCGCCTTCGGGAAATAGTCTTGCGCCCGCACGCGCAGCACGCCGATTCCGGCGGTTTGCATCGTTCCGCTCATGATCAGCATCATGTTCGTTTTCTGAGGGTCCCACGACTCCATCAGCCGGCTGCAGTCGTCAGCTTTGAGCGAGCCTTTGTTCGGAGCCGCGTCAATCAGCGTTTTGACGCCGAGAGGGTCGCGCGAGGCCGACTCGATCATGAACGTGTGCCCCTTCCAGACGACGACGTCGCCCGAGGTGAAGCTGTCTTCGCCGCGAAGGGTGACGGGCTCCATGCAATCGTTAGCCGGATTCTGCCCCATCGTCAGGAGATCTTCCGTCCAAGTGTTGTTGTTGCCCGCGTTCTTTCTGATTTTCAGGCCCGCCAGGTGCATCGAAGCGCCGACAAAACCGGAGCAATCGAGTCCACTCACGCCCTGAGGCTTCGTCCAGTTGGCGACCTTCTTGCCGTTTCTCGTTACGGGCTTATTCACGAAGCCGCTCACATTCAGACGGTTCGCCGCTTCGAGCTTCGATTTGCCGCCATAGACGAACAGCGGCGGTGTCTGACAGATGTCATGGCAGAGCTTGTTTTTCACGCAGTAAGAAGGATCGCCGCCGGTGACTTGTTTGAGATACGGGTGCGTCT
>DASUEL010000773.1:0-2262 GCA_036275095.1 Bdellovibrionales bacterium | reverse complement strand
ACGGCTTCCGGCCTGATCGGCCCGGGAGCCTTCGCCATACCCTTCTGGCACGCAATCTGCTTTACTCATGTTCATACGGGCGCACGACGCGCTTGAAACGAATCCAGCGTGAAGCCGGGCGAGGCGAAGTGTCTTTCCGGCTCCGCTGTGGGGCCAAGTTTGTCCAATGGGAGGGATACTATGAAACCAGTTCTCGTCATCGCCGCTCTTTTGATTTCCGCGCAAGCCAGCGCGCAGACTCAGTACGCCGCCTGCCGTGAAGCCTTCACCGACGCCGTGAAGCTCGCGTTCTTCGGCACCTACTACAACCAAAGCATCGTCGCCGACATCGATCGCATCGACGAGGTGAACAGCTCCATTAACCAAAACGTGCAAAACCTCGGATACATTGCCCAATCCGCGGGCAACTTCGTCGATATCGCGGGTAACATCGGGACGACCCTCGATCAGGGCATGGTGCCCAACGTTCAAGAAGCCTACAACAACGCGTACAACACCGCCGCGGTTCTCAAGGCGGCGCAAGGCCTCAACGACGTCGATGCGCTGAAGGCGCACGTCAACGAAGCGCTCCGCAACGTTCAGCGCTCTATGATGTTCGCGCAAAAAGCCGAGCAACATGCGAATGGCGTGAAGGCGAAGGCGCAGCAGATCGAAAGCCAAGCCAAGCAAACCAGTCAGAAGATCGCCCAGGCCGTGCAGGCCCAGCGCGACAATTTGGCTAGGGCCTCGCGCGCGATTCAGCGTACGACCTACGAGCTCGTCGGCCAGAATTACTGGGGCAACAAGCAGCCGGCCTACAACAGCAAACTCGGTATCTTGAAGTCGACCATGGAGTACATGGATCGCAACCAGTGCGTCAAAGCCGGAAAATAAGCCGTCCGCGTCGCCCGGATTTTTAAGATCGGGCGCGTCCGTCCGCGAGCCGGCTGTCACCGAGACAGCCGGTCCGACCCTCGGACGCATTGCATCGAATCCGCTTCCGGAATGCGGACTTACCGGGCTTCGACCGATTTTGCCTTTACTCCTGGGCCGGAGTGCATAGCCTAAAGATAGTCTTATGGACAGAGACTTAAGCGAGCTCAATCAATCGACGCAGCCCATACCAACGCTCCGGGTTTTCAATAACTGGGAGGCGGTTCCGCTCGGCTGGTATGCCGCCTGTGAAAGCCGTGCGCTCAAACGCGGAAAGGCCCTGACCCTCCGCCTTTGCGATCAACAAATCGTGCTCTTTCGCGGGTACGACGGCGTCGTGCGGGCGCTCGACGCGTTTTGCCCGCATATGGGTCTCAACCTGGCGCTCGGCCGCGTCGAAGGCAATGAGCTACGCTGCAAATTTCACGGGTGGAAGTTCAACGGGCGCGGCGCGTGCACGGAAGTCCCATGCGACGAAGCCGTCCCTCGCAAAGCCAAGCTCGAGAGCTACGCGGCCGAAGAGCAGTACGGCTTCGTTTGGGTTTATCCGGCGAACGAAGCTCCCGAGCCCGTTTTCGTCCCATTCGCTCTGCGCGGAAAGAAGCTTGCGGCGCTTCCGATGGAGGTGCTCGATCGAAAGTGCCATCCACACGTTCCGATGGTGAACGGCATGGACGCGCAACACGTAAAGGCCGTTCACAACATCGATCTCGTTCCAACCGCGAGAACGACCTGGCATGCCGACAACTGTCTCGAGATTTACCTCGGGGGCCCGGTGCCCGCGCACGGTCTCACAGGCCGGCTGATCAACTGGGTCCTCGGCGGCTACTATGCGTATTCGAATATTTTTATCGATGGCACGATGGCGCTACTCAACACGGTCAAAGACGTCAAACTCTTCGGCCGGTATCAGGCGCCCGAGGCGTATCTCATCTTTTCGCTGAAATACGCCAATCGCGGCAAAGCCGAAATCCTTCCGATCGCGGTGACCGAAAGGCGCGCCGGGCTGCTCGGCTGGCTCACGACGAAGCTCATGCTCCGGCTCACGAAAGCCGGGTTCGACCGCTTGAAATCGGATGAAGGGGAGTGGTTTTTCGAAAACCTGCGTTTTCGCGCCGACGCGCTTCTTCCGCACTTCGACCGGCCGATCGCAACGCTCATTCAGTTCATCAACAAACAAAAGCTTTCGAAGTGGTCGAAGACACCACGGGCCGTGACGAACGCCCGCGCGGCCGAAGCGCCCGAAGATTTCTATTTTCTGACGCCACCGCCTCCGCCGGTGCCGCAGCCGACGATCGACGTCGCAGCGGCGGCTACGCCGCAGGCCGCTTCAACCTCCCCGGTCAAGGC
>DASUEL010000772.1:0-10138 GCA_036275095.1 Bdellovibrionales bacterium | reverse complement strand
TGAGTTTTCTGAAGAAACGCGAGACCGGAAGCCCGCAGCACATGCCCGAGTACGAGGCCCTCGTTGAAGAAGAAAAAGAAATCGACAAGCTCCGGGAGATGATTCCCAAGCTCAAGAAGGAGCTTCTCGTCGCGAAAGAGGCCGCCGAAAACCAGGAGCGGGTCTTCAAGGAGTACACGAATCGCCTCGATATCGAAAACAAGAAGAAGCAAGAGGCGCTGAAACGCGAGCTCGACCAGCTCAAATCGAATCATCAAAAAATCCAAACGGAGCTGAATAAGAAGGCGAAGCCGTCGCCGCCGGGCCAGGGTGAGTCGTGAAACTATCGAAAATTCTTTTCGTGCGCGTCGACCGCATCGGCGACCTGATCCTGACTTTACCCGTTGACCAGCTCGAGCCGCTCAATGGCGCGTCTGTCGACTGGGCGCTCACGCGCGGCCTCGGTGTGTACGCTGAATACGCCGTGCCTGCGCGCTCCCACTTCGAAATCGAACGCGACTTCAGCGTCTCCGGATTTTTCGCGTTTTTCAAAAGATTGCGCGCGGCCCGATACGACGGCGCGTTCGTTTTTCACGCACCTTGGTGGGTGAGCGCCGCGCTCTGGCTGGCGCGTGTTCCGCTGCGGGTCGGCCCGAAAAGCCAATGGCACTCGTTTTTATTTTTAAATCGAGCCATCCGGCAGAAGCGCAGCCAGGCCGAAGCGCACGAGCTTGAGTACAATGTGAAGCTCGTGCTCGAAGGCCTCGGCCGCGCGTCCGCACCGCCCGTGCTTCCGAAGCTGAAGTTAGCCGCGCCCGAAGCCGCTGCCGTACTGACGAGGTTCGGGCTGTCCAAGGGCGGGTATTACGTCGTTCATCCCGGAATGGGCGGCTCGGCCCGCAACTGGCCGTCCGAGTACTACGTTGAGTGGATCCGGCAGCTCGCGCTCGAAAGCAAAGTGGTCGTCACCGGGACCGCGGGCGATCGCGCCTGGCTCGATCCCGTCAAGAAAGCGCTCGGCACCATGACCTCGATTTCCTGGCTCGACGGGCAGCTCGACACGAAACAATGGCTGGCGATTCTCGGCGGCGCCCGCGCCGTTTTGGCGCCGAGCACGGGCACGATCCACGCGGCCGCGTCGCTCGGGGTTCCGTCGATCGGGATTTACAGCCCGGTGCGGGTACAGGCGCCCAAGCGCTGGGGGCCCGTCGGAGACTTTGCCAAAGCGCTCGTACCTGAGGTAAATTGCCCCGGTCACTTTGAATGTTTGATGGAGAAGTGCCCGCACTTCGACTGCATGAAAACCCTCACGCCCGATTTCGTCGTGAGAGAAACGAAGCGGCTCGCCTCGCGCGGAGCCGGTGGAGAGCCCGATGCCCGCTAAAACCAGACAACTCGATATCCGCAAAGAACTCATGCAACAACTCTTGCCGAAAGTCGACGCGCTCAAAGGGCGCCGCATGATCATCGTCGGCGACTCGGGCCTCGACGAATATGTCTTCGGAAAGGTCCGCCGCATCAGTCCCGAAGCGCCAGTGCCCGTCGTGGAGGTCACCGACAACGGCGGCGCCTCCGATTATCGCCTGGGACTTTCGACGAACGTGGCTCAAAACATCACCGCCCTCGGTGGCGAATGTCTGCTGGTTTCGGTGGTCGGCGATGACGCCGCGGCCAAGAAGCTCGCGCAGCTTCTCGAGCGTGAGCGCATCTCGCCGGAACATCTGGTCGTCGACCATTCCCGCCCCACGACGCGCAAGCTGCGCGTGATGTCGGGCCAGCACCATCTCGTTCGCGTCGATTTCGAGCATCAGCGATTTTTGAGCGACGAGCTTCACGACAAGATCTGCAAGACCGTCTCTTCGCTTCTGCCGAAAGCCGACGGCGTCATCATTCAAGACTACGCCAAAGGCGTCGTCAGCGAGAGCTGCGTGCAGCAGATCGTGAAACTAACGAAAGCGGCGGGCAAGAAAGTCCTGGCCGATCCGCATCGCTCGACACCGCTTTCATATTACAAAGGCACCGACCTCATGACGCCGAACTACGATGAGGCCGTCGCGCTTTCAGGGTTGCGCGTCGACGACCTTCGCCAGGTTTCGGATTCGTTGCAAGAGGTGGGCGATGCCCTTCGCGCCGGCACCGGCAGCCGCCAAATGGTCATCACCCGCGGCAAAGAGGGCATGAGCCTCTTTGAAGGCGAGCAAAGCACGCGCATTCCGACGTTCGCGAAACAGGTGTTCGACGTCGCGGGCGCGGGCGACACGGTCATCGCGGCGCTCTCGATGGCGTGGGTCGGCGGCCTGTCACTCGAAGATTCGTGCTTGATCGCGAATCACGCGGCGGGTGTGGTGGTCGGCAAAGTCGGCTGTGTTCCGTGCACGCGCGACGAGCTCATTCAGGCGATCAAAGAACATGCCTGATTCGCGAAGCGCTTTGCGGTCACGGTGATAGAGCTGTCTTTCTCGAGACCAGGTGGAGTCCGTAACCAATCAGCCAGAATATCGACGTCCAAAGGTGCACCGACTTCCAAAAGCCGCTCGCGGCGGGCTCGGTCACGACTTGTATGATCACGCCCGACATGATCATGGGCCACGCGGAGAGCAGAAGAAAGATGCCGGTGCGCCGGCGCGCGGAGTTTTTGTTTTTAAATTTCGTCCAGGCATGGACCAGCCAAATCATGCCGATTCCGAAAATCAGAGCTGGAGCGAATAATATGTGAAGCTCATGCCAAAGCGGCTGCCACTGACTCGCGACATTCGAGAACTCGTCGATCGGCGGGACGAAGTACAGAAAGTACGCGTAAACCAGCCCGGTTAATCCCACAGCGCAATTCGCGAAATGTAAGTACCAGGCTTGCCACGTCTTCATGGGAACGTGGATTTCTTCGGTGTCTCCGAGAGAATCTGATGAAGCGCCAGGATCCGCCGGGCCGCGGAGGCCGTCGCGCGCGCCGTCAGCGTCGATCCGGCCACCGGCGAGATGCCGCGTTTGAGATTCAGCTCGTCGCTCAAGCTCTTGCCCGTAAAGAGCCCATACCATTTCTCTTTCGGCTTGTACTCGGGCGGCTCATTGAAGCTCAGAACTTCGATACGGCGAATTTTCATCTCCCGATCGATGACGATCATTAAGGTCTCGGTCTTCGTTCGCACGGTGTGAATGTCGACGTACGCCGCGCCGTCATCGGCACCGCCGCACTTCGCGAGATAGCGGGGCACGAGCCGCGAGGACATTTCGTAACCCGAGCGCGACTTGATTTCTTTGAGCTGGGCGTCGGTGAGAAAGACATTGTCTTTTCGGGGCGTGCAGGAGCCGAACGCGAGCTTCGCGGCCTCGTCCGCCGAGAGCGCCGTTTGCGCCTCGGCTGATGCGGCCGCGATCAAGAAAAGGGACAATTTAAAAAACGTAACCCAACAACGCATTGTACTGATTGACTCCGCTGCCGTCTCCGCGCTCGTAATCCTGATAATCCACTTTTACGACGATTTGATCCAGAGGTTTGTAAGAGAAGCCGTAGGTCATGATCTTCGCGTTGTTCGCGTCCGAACGCGAGAACCCGGCGGGAACTTCGGCTTGAGTGTCGAGCTGTTCCCAGCGCACGAACGGAATGAACGCGCTGTCTCGGCCCGCCAGCACGTCATAGCCGACCTGCGCGTATTGGCCCGTCAGCCGCGTGCCCACGGAATTCGCCCCCGTGAGCGATTTCGCAGCATTGAGCTCGGGCACATGGTCAAGCTGAGCCAAGGCCGCGAGCGCGCGGAACTCCCACGCTCCGAGTTTGTAGTCGACGTGTACGTCGTAAATCGAAGTATCGACGTTCGGGACGTTCGCGCCCGATCCCGTCGACGGGTAGTACGAAGACTGGCCGATGTAAGCCGCGACGCCCGCGATCAGGCCTTCGACACCGAGATAGTCCAAACGCGCGACCCATGAGAAACGGTCGGCCTTGGCCTCCGCGCCTTTTTGGCGGCCGTTACGCAGACCCGTCGCGCTGAAGCCATCGGCGTTGAGACCGTTGAGAATGTAGGTGCGGTAAGAGAACGCTCCGACATCGCCGAAGAGGCCAAAACCGTTTTCACGCCACGTCGTGGGGATGATCGCATTCTCCGTATCGGGGCGCCGGGCGCCCAGAAACGTGGTGGGTTCGTGGAGCTCGTTCACCAAGCCCATCGGATGCAGCAAAATACCGGCGCGCACGTTGAGCATCGGGTGCATCAGATAATCGATGTAGGCGAACTCGACGGAGACTTCGCCGCCTTTACCGGTCGACGCGTGTTCGAACTCGAGCTCGGTATTGAGCAGGAATTTCTCGTTGAATCGGTAGCCGAAGTACATCACCGCGCGTAGAAAGTCGATTTTGTCGGGAGTGGTGACGGCCGAGCCATTGTCTTTTTCATTGGCGTAATTTTGGTACAGCATTTCACCGTAGCCGCCGATCGAGACGCCCTTCGAAGTGCGGTACACCTTTGAAGCGGACTCACCCAGGCCCGTGCGAACCGGCGACTCGACAGCTGCGGCGCTTTCGCCTTGTTTCAGCCTGTTGACCTCTTCCGTCAGGATGTCGATCTTGCGCGAGAGCTCGGCGTTGTCGGGCGTTTGTGCGCGAGCCGGCGAGGCCAGCGCGAGCGCCGCGAGCAGTGAAAGCATGAGTTTCATATGTCGTACTCCTTCAATAGGGTTTCTAGTTGTTCGTCGTTGCAGATGAATTTTACGTTCGTGTTGTTTTTGATTTTGTTTTTCAGCCCGCAAGTCGCAAGCCGCGCGCCGCGCGACTGTATGAGCACTTGAACGTCGGAGCGGCCGAGCGCCCACCGCAAAGCGCGCGCGGGTCCCATGGCGTAAAGGGCGGTCGACAGGCAATCGGCGCGCAAGCCGCTTTCGGCCCAGACCGTCAGCAGCCCGAAATCCGCGGCGGGCAGGCCCGTCGTGGGATCGAGTATGTGCCCTCGAGCCTGGCCCGCCACGCGAACGGCGCGCTTATCATTGCCGGAGGTCGCGAGCGATCCGCGCTCGATGCCGAGCACCAGGCCAGAGCCTTCGATGACCGCGTCGACCGGCGGGCCGTCCGTCACCAAAATTTGGCCGCCCAAGTTGAGAACGAGGCGCGCGTCGCGGACCGCGCGGGCGGCTTGGTCGAGGGCTGCGCCCTTGCCGAAGCCGCCTTCCTCGAAAACAGCGTCTCCGCTCTGGCGGGTGACGTCGCCGGTTCCGAGCGTGAAGGTCGCGACCTGGCTCGCGGCGAGCGCGTTTTTGAGCTCGCGGCGGCTTGGCCGTGTCAGGCGGCCCCCGTCGCGCAGGCCCCAGAGGCGCACGAGCGCGCCGACGGCGGGGTTGAAGTAGCCGCTGGTGTCCCGATGGCAAGTGATCGCGCCATCGAGCGCTTCGAAGAGCTCGCGTGAAAGGGCGACGGTTTCTCCGCTCCGGGCGCGATTCACGCGAGAAAGCTCGGAGCCCGGCGTCCACGTCGAAAGCGTGCGCTCAGCCGCTTCGAGCGCGCGCAATGCGCTCTCGCTTGCGGCCAGCGCCGTCGCGCGATCCACGGCCGTCGCCGCGACCGAAACGTATGTGCCCATCAGAGCGGCGCCACGCTTGATTTCCACTTGCTTTTCATTTGGGTGCGCGGCGAGAACTGGGGCCGTCGAGATATGAAAGGAAAGCACTAAGACAAGCGCCGACCGGCGCGAAAGACGTCGAGATTGCATCAACTGAACCTCTCGAAAGGTTAGACGCTCGCATCTTGGGCGACAAGCTCATTCAGGTAATGAAAATGTATTGAATGCCGCTCTACTTGCGGGCTTGAAGGGAGCGAACGGGCTTCGCCGCGAGCGGTGTCGTCGGCACTGACAGCTCGACCTCGTCGTTGCCTTTTTGGATCATGCCCAATTTGCGGGCCGCCGCGCGCGAGAGATCGATGATGCGGCCTTCAACGAAGGGCCCACGATCGTTGATTCGCACGACCACTTCTTTGCCGTTGGTGAGCGACTTCACGCGTACCCAGGTGCCCAGGGGTAGCGTCTTGTGCGCGGCCGTCATCGCGTTCATGTTGAAGCGCTCGCCGCTTGCGGTCTTGCGGCCGTGAAAGCGGGGGCCGTACCAGGACGCGAGGCCCTTTTCAAAATAACCCTGACGAATCCCAGCGGGATTGCATCCTGCGATCAGAATCAATATCGAAGCGAAGAGCAGCTGAGTCAGTTTCATAATACGGCCGGAGCCGAAGGACTTATCGGCAAATTCAGCCGATGGGTCAACCCTCACGAATGTCTCGCTTCGGAGCAAAGCCGCCATGGGAGCGGGTTTAAAATGAAACCGTGGAGGGCTGATGACGAAAAAATGTAGGCTCGGCGGAATGCGGCGCGCTCATCACGCATTCGTTACAGGGGGCGTAGGTATTTGAAACTCCTATTGTTCCAGTGTGGATTCGGTGGTAGATTACGCGTCCATTTCAACAAAGCCCCGGGCTTCGGGCAAAGCGCGAAATGAACACGCAAAATGCAAAACCCTCGAACGGCTACGGTGCGTCGGATTACATCCCGGCTGCGCACATGCCTGCTCCCGAAGCCGCGACCGAAGCGGCTTCGAAGCTGAACTTTTACGACTTCTCCCTGGCGCAGCTGCGTGAGCGGCTCACCGGCCTCGGTAAAGAGAAGTTCCGTGCCGAGCAGATGTTCACGTGGGTCTACCGCAAAGGCGTGACCGACTTCACGAAGATGAGCAACCTTTCGAAGCCCTTTCAGGCCGAAATGGAGAAAATGTTCGAGTTCCGCCTGCCCAAGGTGGTGACGAACCTGCTCAGCTCCGACGGGACCCGCAAACTACTCGTCGACGTGGGTGAGGGCAAAACCGTCGAGTGCGTGATCATTCCCGGCAACGAAGACCGCCTCACGCTGTGCGTGTCGTCGGAAGTGGGCTGCAACATGGCCTGCCGGTTTTGCTTCACCGGAAAGCAAAAGCTCCAGCGCCGATTGAGAACCCACGAAATCGTGGGCCAGTTCATTCAGGCCTCGCGCAGCCTCCCCGAGGGTCAACGCCTCACGAACATCGTGTTCATGGGTATGGGCGAGCCGCTCGACAATCTCGAAGCCGTGCTACCGGCCATCGACATCATCTGCGACGAGCAGGGTCTGAACTTCTCCCGAAAAAAGATCACCGTATCGACCTCCGGTCTCGTGCCCCTGATTCCCAAAATCGCCGAGGCCGGTGTCCGTTTGGCCGTCAGCCTCAACGCCTCCAGCGACGAGATGCGCGATGTCGTGATGCCCATCAACCGCCGCTATCCGCTCGAGCAGCTCATCGAGGCGTGCCGCCAGTTCGCGGAAGAGACCGGCGACCGGGTCACGTTCGAGTACGTGATGCTCAAAGGCGTCAATGACACCGTCGAAGACGCAAGGCGCGTCCACGAGATCGTCAAGTCCGTCCCGTGCAAAATCAATCTGATCCCATTCAACGAGCACGAGGGATCCGAATATAAGCGCCCTGAGCGCGATTCTGTGCTTGTCTTCCAGCAGGAACTCATGCGACGTAATTACTCTGTCTTCATTCGTCGCACCATGGGCCGTGACATCTACGCGGCTTGCGGTCAGCTTCGTTCGAAGTATGAGGGTCATCCTGGCTGGAGGAAAATGAATGCCTGAGATCTTAGTCGTCGGTAGCCTCGCGTACGATACCATCGCAACACCCGAAGGACGCGTCGATCGCGCCCTCGGCGGCTCGGCCAACTACTTCAGCCTCGCGGCCTCAAACTTCGCCAAAGTTCACGTCGTCGGTGTGGTGGGCGACGATTACGAAACCCGGCACATCGATCTGCTCACTAAAAAGGGCGTCGACGTTTCGGGCATCGAGCGCGCCAAAGGCCGCACCTTCCATTGGGAGGGTGAGTACGGCAAAGACATGAACGAGGCGCAGACGCTTGCGACCGAGCTCAACGTCTTTCAAAATTTCGATCCCAAGCTTCCGGAGCATTTCCGCGACACGCCTTACGTGTTTCTCGCGAACATCGATCCGGAACTGCAGATCAAGGTTCTCCAGCAGGTGCGTAACCCGAAATTCGTCGCGCTCGACACGATGAATTTCTGGATCGAGTCCAAGATTTTCGCGCTCAAAGAAGTCTTGAAACGGGTGAACGCGGTACTCATGAACGAAGGCGAGGCGAAGCTGCTCACTCGCAAGACGAACGCAATCTCCGCCGCCGAAGAAATCTCGAAGATGGGTCCAAAAGCCATCGTGATCAAGCGCGGGGAGTACGGATTCGTTTTGTTCTATGAAGGCGAGTATTTCATTTTGCCGGCATTCCCGATCGCCAACGTGGTCGATCCAACCGGTGCCGGCGACACGTTCGCGGGCGGGTTCTTCGGGTACCTCGCTCAGAACTCCAAAGGAACCACCTTCAGCGATCTGAAGCGCGCATGTGTCGAAGGCTGCCTGATGGCGAGCTTCACGGTGCAAGACTTCGGAACCGCCCGGGTCGCGACGGTCACGAAAGACGATCTCGTCAAACGCCACCGCGAATATTCGAAGGTCGTTTCGTACGAGCTCTGAGCGCGCGCTCCGAGGGGCTCGAATGCGCGCGCCGCCGTTTACATCATGTCTGAAGTGAGGGTTTCATCCCATTCCAAAATGGCTGATTCGAACGAGCCCGAGCAGCTTTGCTCGTAAGCCTGCTTACGGAACGACCAGGCGCAATAGTTGTTACGCTCATCGTCCTTCAAGCCGTTGCAGTAGTCGTTCTGCGATGAAAAAGTGTGGCGGCCGGTCTTGCAGCCGTTGACTTCATACTCGTATTCGTAGGAGCGATTGTCGCTCGAGCCGTTCGATGAGCCCGCGCAGCCGGCGAGCAGGCCGGCCGCGACGATTGAGAGCGCCAGGTGTTTCATCAGCCGCCGACTCTCTCAGGAACCGGTTTGGACTCGAAAACGCAAATGTCAGCGGGCCGGCCATCGACGGTTCCGGTCGTGGCGTACACGCGGGTGCTGCCCACTTGTTCGAGAACCTTAAAGCGATCCCAGTCATCCGGCCCGTTCGGCATATCGAGAACGAACGGGCGAACGTTATTTTTTACTTTCGTAAACTGAGTCGGGAATCGATCGAGCGTTCCACGAACGACGACGATGTGGTCCTGGCTCCAGTGCTCGACGGCTTGGATACCGACAGCGTACTGTTTCATGTAAATGCAGAGCGAGCGGGTACCGTAGCCCGTCTCTTTGATTTTTTGTAAGAGCCCGAGCGCGACGTTTTCTTTAGCCGTAAGGCGGGGCGCGACGGAGGCTCCGGCATGTGAGACCGCGATCAGGCCGAATGCGAAAGCCGTCAAAAGACGTTTCATGGTTTGCTCCCGTGTTAAAGGTGTTCACGGGGATTGAAGCAATCGGTGTTCCAGTGCGATTGGCCTCATGCCCGCTTTAGCGCGCGTCGCCCCTGGGAATCCGGAAAAAAGTGCAGGATTGCCAATGATCGAGACGGCGGGTGAAGCGGGGCGGATTACATGCTGCCCGAGACGGGTTGGACGCCAGCCGCGCCCTTGGCGGCGCATGCTTTTTGTTCGAGCTCCTGGTCGTTTGCGATCTTGTAGCACTTGCTCGCGCCGAATTCGGCGCCGACTTTGTGCTGCTCGACCGTCCATTTCCAATCGACCATGATGGAGCTCAGCTTCTTGACCGCGGCCGTGAAGCGCGCGCGGCTCCAAGGCTCGAACGAACGATCGCGTCCCTTCACCCGGTCGTAGGCGTTTTCGGCGAGCAGCATCGAAAGAGGTTTTGAGAAATCGGTCTGAAAACCCGTGTTGGCGGTACCAACGCCCACGAAAAACCGGTCCATCAGGTAGTAGGCATCAGAGGACGCGAGACGAGCTACAGCGAAAGCCTCGGGTTTGTCGAAATCGACGAGTCCATTTACCAAGGCTTGCATTAAATATTGCTCTTCCGTGAGGCGCTGATTCGGCGGCCTTTGTCGGTTGTACTCCTCAAAACCGGCGAGCTTGCTGGCGCGAAGCTTGAGCTCACCCTCTTTCGTTTCGCCGATCCGGTGCGAGCGATACCCGTAGGCCGCCGCTCCCTCGATCTGCTTGATGACCAGTGGATTCCCGCCGCGCTGGCGCAATCGGCAGGCCATGTAAGCGCCGCCCATGACATGATAGTACTTCGCGGGAATGGCGGTACCTCCGAGCGTGGGA
>DASUEL010000771.1:0-9175 GCA_036275095.1 Bdellovibrionales bacterium | reverse complement strand
GTCGACCTCAACCGAAACTTACCCACGAAAGACTGGGATCCGAAAGCGTTCACGCCGCGCTACCCGCCGGGCCCGCATGCGGGCAGCGAGATCGAAAATCGAGATTTGGTCACGTTCATCCGCGAAAATAAACCCGCGATCATGTTCAGCCTGCATTCTTGGAAGCCCATGCTGAACGTGAACGGCGACTGCCGTCCCGAGGCCGACGTAATCGCCGCGCTGACCGGCTACGTGATCGAAGAGACCGTCGGCTACCCGACACCGGGCTGCCTCGGCACTTACGGCGTCGAAAACAAAATTCCGACCCTCACCTACGAGATCGAGCGCGGCCTCTCCAATAGCGAGATTCTGCGCGTGCACGTTCCAGCCGTACTCGAAGCGCTCAAAGTCAGCGAGCGCCGGTTTAATAAATAAGAAAGAGCATACGACATGGCAAAAGCGAAGAAAGCCGACCCTCAAAACCTGATTGAACGCGCCTTTGCCGGAGAGGTTCCACACACCGACAAGAACGTGCAGGCCGCCGTCAAAGCGGCGATCGCGGGCCTCGATAAAGGCGAACTCCGCATTTGCACGAAAACCGCGGGCGGCTGGCAAACGAACGAATGGTTGAAAAAGGCCATTTTGCTATATTTTAGAATCACCAAAATCGGTCCGATCAAGGCCGGCCAGCTCGGATTTCTCGACAAGATTCCCGTCAAAAAATGGACGGGCAAAGAAGGCGTGCGCGTCGTTCCGCACGCGATCGTGCGCCAAGGCTCGTTCGTGGCGCCCGGGGCCGTGCTCATGCCGAGCTACGTGAACATCGGCGCCTACGTCGGTGAAGGCTCAATGGTCGACACGTGGGCGACGGTCGGCTCATGCGCGCAGGTCGGAGCCGGCGTGCATATATCGGGCGGCGTCGGCTTGGGCGGCGTGCTCGAGCCCGTGCAGGCCAACCCGGTCATCATCGAAGACCATGTCTTTTTGGGGAGCCGCTGCATCGTGGTCGAAGGCGTTCGCGTCGAAGAAGGCGCCGTGATCGCGGCTGGCGTGACGCTGACCTCGAGTACGAAAATCATCGATGTCACGGGGGCCGCGCCGAAAGAGATCAAGGGCTACGTGCCCGCGAACTCGGTCGTCATTCCGGGCACCACGCAAAAGACCTACCCGGCCGGCACGTTCGGCGTACAATGCGCGCTCATCATCGGAAAGCGCACCGAGAGCACGGACCGCAAAACGTCGCTAAATCAAACGCTGCGCGAATTCGACCTGTCGGTTTAGATTCGTTTTTGGCTTTCAGAGTGATCGCCGCGGAAACGCGGCCCTCGCCTAGCGCTCGAGGCGGTCGCGAAACAGCTTGCGCAGGCGCGCGTTCTCACGCTCGATGCGCCTTTGCTCTTCAAGCTGGCGATCGAGCTCCGCTTGCTCGGAAGCGATTCTTCTCTTCGCCATTTCGACGTGCAGATCGCTCGATTGAATCGCCGCCTCGCGAAGCACGGGCTCAAAGCGCTGGAGCTCGTTGACGAACTCCTTTTTAGGGCCGCGATAAAGCCGCGCCCAGCGGCGCAGGTGATCGCGGAAATTAATGACCGTCGGTACCGACAGGCGGCCGTGGCCCGAAGCGGTCACGCCCTCCATCGCGATCTCGAATCCCTGTAACAAAAGCATGTGCTCTTGGCTGTTGCGCGCGATCACCACCGAGCCTTCGCGCAGCGTGCGCACGAGGACGCGCTTTTCGCCGCGGACGAACCAGGCCTCGCCGTCTTCATTGAGTTTCACCTCGCCATATTCGCTACGAACGTGAAACTCACCGGCTGCCTTCACCCAAACTTCACCCTGAACGAGCAACAAGGAGTCCTGTGCCGTGCGGACGATAATGGTGTCGGAGCCCAAGATCAGGCTGGTCGAGCCGATCTTCGTTTCGAACTTATGGCCTGGCTTGGTCTTCATCGCGCACATCGACTCCTTAAAGAGGCAGTCGGCCGGCTCCTGCAGAACGACATCTTGATTCGGAAGCATGACGATCGCGGCGCGCACTTGCACTTCGACGATCGACGCGAGCACGAAGAGGAGAACGCGGGCCAAGCGAATCACAGGGTGATCTCCCTCAGAAGCCTCTGCGCCTCTTCGTTCAGTTGCCCGTAATTGAAGTTTTGGAGAACCGTGCGGTAGATTTGCTCGGCGTCTTCGATGCGATCGCGCGACGTGAGGATCTGACCCATGCGTAAGAGCGAGTAGCCCGTGAGCTCATGCTCCGGAAACAAGCTCACCATGTTGTCGATCGTCTTCAGGCATTCTTCGTACTGGCCTTCTTTGTAGTGGCCTTCCGCATAGAAGAAATAGGACTCGACGACGTGGATCGAGTCCGGGTATTTGCGAATGAGCGTGTTGAAGATCTCGTTGGCGCGCTCGTATTCACCCGTGCGGAAGCGCTCCTTGCCCCGCTCGAAGAGCGTCGCGGCTTTTTCGATTTTGATTTTGTCGAGGTCGGGATTCACGACGATGCTGGCGAGGTTGCGCACCTGGTACAGCTCGCGGTCTTCGTCTTCGATTTCGGGAATGATCGCGGCAACGGCCTGCTTGAACTCGCGCATTTGCTGGCGCGCGAGCGCGTGCGAGAGCCGCTCCTGCTCGAGCTTCTCCCGTAGCTTCTCGATTGTGACCTTCATTTCGCCTTCGCCGCCGAAATGGCGCGCGACCACGTAGTACCATTGCATGAAGCCAATGGCCAAAATGAGGATCCAGAGACCGAACCGTTGAGAATCCATCAGTTTCTAATCGGTGAATTGCTCTGAGAAATTTACGTCCGCCTCGCGATCCGAAGTGGAATAGCGTCCCGAAGCGAGACAACTGGCCTTTAGATCGGGTCCACGATGCAAATCACGTAATAGCTGGTGTTACAGCCGGCGTTGGCTCCCGTCACCCAGCGGGCGGAGTTCGACATCGTAGGATCGCCCTGAAATCCGCGATCGCCGCCGGTACCGGATGCCCAACCCAAACAACTGTTATTTGCGGCTCCAGTCGAGGTCGTACCCCAATGAGTCGCGGTCCCGACGTTTCGAGGTCCAGTCCAATGCCCGCCGGCATAACCGAAATGGGTCGCCGCGGACCAGACCGCGGCGTCTTGCGGGCCGCTGCCCGAGCCGTCCGTCTTGAAAAGCGCGCCGCCCTTCGTAGAATCGCCGGCGGACGCAAATATGTAAATCGTATTAGGCAACGGATTCTGGCAGGTCGAGCTGTCGCACAAGAAGGCCCGGACACGAGCCGGCGTTAAAGTCCCGGCTTCGCTTTTGCCCTTCCATACCTGGCCCGTCACTTGAGTGTGGCAATAGGAATTCGCGCCATTCAGCCCGCCGAAGTTTCCCGTCGTTCCCGCTGAAGATTGGATGAAGTAGCCGCGTTTGCTGCTCCAATTTCCGGGCGATGCGAACTGCGCGCGACTCTCGTGAGCCATTGAAAGTAGCGTTATGATCAAAACCGCGAGGCGCGACATGCCTACAGACCCTGAACGGAAGTGACGTAAACATCGCTACCGACGACGATAAAACTGAACACGGTGTGGGTACTCGCAATGGTAGTGAAGGTCGCGGCGGTACCTTTGACCGTCAAGCTGGGCGTACCATCATTTGCATCGTCGGCGACGAACGAACAGGTCGTTCCGCCCGCGCCCTTAACGACGAAGGTATAACTTCCACCGTCCTTCATGTTGCGTAGATCGAAGGCGCCACAAGACGCCATAGTGTACTGCGTATTTCCGGCGGAGAAATCGATTGTAGATGTGGCGTTGGCAACAGCCGCGGCCGGTACGATCGCGCCGTTCACGTCGAGCCGCGCTCGGGGCGAATACGTGCCCAAGCCTACCGAGCCTCCGAAGTAGCTCATCGCATTGGACTCCGCTGCGAACACGGCCCAGCGGGTTGTGCCCGCCTGCGGACCGATGTAAACGCCATAGCTGGTGTTGATTGAACCGCTGTCGGTCACGTAAAGCCCGTAGCTATTGGTCACCGGTCCGCTCGTCGCTTGTACGGTCGAATAGGCGCCGTAAGCGTTCGTGACCGTTCCGACTCCGAAATTTCGCACACGGTTGAAGCTGCCATATGCTGAAATCAAATTACCCGCGGCACCCAAGTTGACGGCTTCGTTCTTGGAGCCCGCGAGCCCGTCGACGTTGGAGTTCGTATTTCGTTGCGCGTAGAAATGGCCGCCCGAGACGCCCGAGCCGGTTTCAATTCCGCCGGTGAACGACCATGGGCTCGTCGCCGAAACAAAGCTCGAGATCCCGTCGTACCGCGCAAGACTCGCAGCCCCAGGATTTGCCGTTAGTCCGAATTGCGCTCCGGTTGTGGCCGAGGTCGTGGTCGCGGTACTTTCGACTTGCAGTTTCGAGTTGGGATTTGCGATTCCAATGCCCAAATCACCGTCGGCATCGAGGCGCATTCGCTCCATGGGCGTGCCCACCGTCGCGCCGGACGAACCGACCGCCGCGGCGGTTTTGAAAATCAACGAGCCGCCGGGCGCGGTTCCGGTTCCAGCACCGCCCGATAGAACGAGATTGCCGCCAGCCACGTCCGTCGAAACGTAGGCATTGGTACCGCTGATCATATATTCAGTCGGTGCCGTGCTTCGAATGCCCTGCCCGAAATAGACTTTGTCGATACGCGCGGTCGCCGAGCCGGCAACGAAGTAGTTGGAGTCACTGAAAGTTGCCACGTTGGCATTTCGGCCCAGCACGATGTTGTCGACACCGGTCGTGAGAACTTGACCCGCATTGCTGCCGATGATGACGTTCGAATCGCCGGTCGAAAGATTTTGGGCCGCCTGAGTTCCGATCAATATGTTGTCGAAACCGGAGTTGATTCCATTACCCGCCTGGTGGCCGAGCAATATGTTGCCGTAGCCCGTAGAGACAAGCTCTCCAGCCGACAGTCCGATGCCGATGTTGCCGTTCCCTCCGGAATTCTTCAGCGCGGCGGAGCCGATCGCGACATTGAAATTCGGATTTCCGAGTTGAAGGGCGTCCGTGCCAATCGCGACGTTGTCGGCACCAGTCGACATCGCCGAAAGCGATCGGTAGCCGACCGCCGTGTTGCGCAGACCCGTCGTTCTGTTTTGGCCGGCTTGAATGCCGACGAACGTGCTATCCGGCACCGGCGCATTTAGTATCGTATCCGAGCCAAGCCGGAAACCCGAAGCCGCGGAGATATAGCTCGAGGACGTGATCGTACTTCCCGAACTGATGGCACCGCCGGCATTGACGGCGCCTGCGATGCCAACGCCGCCACCCACGACGAGAGCTCCGGTTCCGGTTCCCGACGACACCGTGTTTTGGTTGATGATGACCGACTCGTTGCTCGCGGGCGTAAGACGGATGTCATAGGACGACGAAAGCTCCAAGTTGCCCGAAGCGTCTCCGGTGATGCTCGTGATATTGGTGAGCGCCGGTCCGACCGCACCCCCGCTGCCCATATCCGACCAAGTCGAACAGTCGTGCGCGAATTGAATCCGGTCGGTCGTGCTGTTGTACCGGATGCAACCCTCATCCGCGTTGTTACCGTCGTCGTCCAGGCGGATGCGGCCTGCGACATGCAGCTTGTCCATCGGAGACCCAACGCCCAATCCCACGTTGCCGCCAAAGTAGCTTGGTGTCGTACCGTTGGTGAAGATCGCATAGTTATCTAACGTGCCTTTTGCCAAATTATCGATGAAGATTCCATACTGATTCTGAACGGAGCCGCCGCCATTCGTGTCCGCGACGATGACTCCCATGGACGTCGTCATCGAAGACCCCGCACCAACGGTGTTTTGCACGGCTATGGCCGACGCTGACGTCGTCGTGCCACCCGCTCCGACAGCCTGAACTCCGGCCGCCATTCCCACCACGTTTGGCAGCGCGCCGCCCGTATGACCCGTAACGGCGGACACGGCCATTCCGTACTTCGTAGCGGTATCCGCGGCATCAAAGCTGGTCGCGAAATTTGCGCCGACTTGGGCCGTCGCCGATGCGGTCGAATAGGATTTGACGAATTCCAGCGGGTAAACCGGTGAGTTCGTCCCGATGCCGACGTTGCCGCCGCTCAGGACCAGCTGATTCGTGCCGGCGACGAGTCCGTCGACCGGAAGATTCAACACGTCCGATAGGGTGAGCGAGTTGAAAGTGGGACTCGCGCCTGAATGCAAATCTTGAGGAGTTGAAAACACGAGGTTCGAGCCGGAAACGGAAACAGTGATCTGATTCGCCGTTCCCTGCAGACCTTTATATTCGAGGGCGCCGCCTCCGCTGTTGACTCCGAGCACACTATTGGCCCCACCAATCGCCGTCAGGCCCGTTCCGCCGGCCGCGACCGGAACCGTCGACAATGAGAACGCTCCAGTCGCGCTGTTGTAACTGATGGGCGCGGAGCCGCTGACTTGGGCGCGCACGTCGCTCGCAAAGGTGCCGAACGTTAGATCGCCCTTCAGATATTGTGCGGCGGTGCCGCCCGTGATCGCACTCTGCTTGCCGTTGAGTTGCGTTTGGATGTTGCTCGACGCTCCCGAAAGGTAGCCGAGCTCGGTCGTCGTGACGGAGCTTGCATCCAGCTCACCGCTCGCATTCATGATTGCGGCTCTATTAGCGGAATAAATGGGCAGAACTCCCGGCTGCAGATTTCCCGAGGCATCGAGCTGCGGAATCTGTCCCGCGCCCGTTCCGACGTCGACGGCAATCGTGCCCGAGGTATTGATCGTTCCGCCCGTAAGCCCGGTGCCCGCCGTGATCCCCGTCACCGTTCCGCTGCCCGTTGCCGGACTATAATATTCCCATTGATTGCCCGTCGTATTGTAGCGGATCGACTGACCGTTTGCCGGGGTGCCCGCAAGAATTGGTTGGCCCGCCAAATTCGTGTCGACATACGATTTCTTGACCGCGTGATCCGCCGTCGGCGCGACCCCGCTCAAGGTCAGCGCGCCGGTCAGCGTTCCGCCGCTGAGCTGTAGATAGCGGGCATCGTGATCGTGCCCGGTGTCGGCCTTGCTCGAAAGCCCAGAGTCGACATAATTCTGAGATGCGAGCGTTCGAACTGCAGTGCCGTCCCAATATTTGAGCGTGTTCGAGGAGGAGTTCACCCAAACCGTGCCGCTGCAAGGCGCGCCGCAAATGGATAACACGTTCGTGTCCAGCAGTGCTTCACCGGCGTTCGTATATTTGCCCAGTCTGAGCATTTGAGCGATGTGAACCGAGCCCCCGAATTCCGCCACCTGATCGTTTCTGAGCGTCAGGGCCGCTGCACCGTTGGTGCGAATCTCGAGCGCGCCGCTGCCGCCTTGACTGCGAATCGTGGCGTCGTTCGTCGCGCCCGAATAGAAGTCGAGCTGGCTGTAGGCACCGCCGGAGCTGTCGAGCCTAATGTCGGCCCCGGTTGCGGACTGCACCTGGATGTCAGCTGCCGTGCCGGTGCCGGCACCGATCGAGAGCTTACCGCCGGCTCCGGTATATGTGACTCCGGTGCCCAAATCGCGGTTGCTCGCGCCACCCGCGGACATGTAGCGGCCGTCATGGTGATGGAGCGTGCTTGCGTCTCCGCCGCCGGTGAGTGTCGACATGTTGGCTTGCGTGACGTTGCCGCCGATTTGCACGAACGAGCCAGGCTCTTTACCTTGCAGGGTTTGAGCGACCAGCGCCTGCGGAACCGAATTGAGCTCGATGTCGGCGACATCGATCGAGTCTCCACCAATCACGGTCGAAAAGCGCAGCAGGCGGCCGTGGCCCGCGGCGGGTGTGTAACAGGCGGTTTCACTCGTGGTATTCTGAAAGACCTGCGCCATGGAGAGCCCGGGATCCGAACCCGAGCGGGTGCCGCCGCCGATGGTGAGCGACAGCTCCCCGTTCGTGACGCTGACGCCGGCATGAGTTTCTTCGAGCAAAACGCAGGTCGCGGGTAAAACGCCGAGCTGAGTGACCGGCACTATTTGCACGGTGACGGTCAGCCCCGCGGCCGTCGGAGCGGTTCCGTCCGGGCGCGTGATCGAGGCGTCAAGCGTGAATCCTTGTGCCAGCGAATTCGCGTGCAGGTGCCGGCTGAAGAGAATGAGTGCCGCGAATATGATGAACCACAGCCACGGAATTTGCTGGCCGACGCCCCGCTCGTAGGCGATGGCGATCGCGCGGGACCTCTTTCTTCGAATTGACACCGGGCCGCCCGCCTTCATCTTCATTGCCGCACCAATCCCGGTTTGACCGAAGCCCCGGTCGCCAGCACGGCCCGTTTGCCAGAGACCGGCTGCCCGATTCGGGCAATGACCCGGTAACCGTTTGCCGTCGTTTTGTCGGCACGGGCGATCATGATGGCGGCGCCGTTCGAGCCGGCGCTCCCATAACGGACGAGGACTGAAGCCTGCTTTGTTTTTCCGAGCTTCGTGATTCCTTGAATCCGGAAATCTTTGCGCGCGGGCATTGAAAACGCGCCGACGAGCGCGGTAACCGCCGTCATGGGCACGCTCAGCGCGAAGGTGCCGTCTGAGCAGTCCGTGTCCGTGCCGCTCGCGTCGGTCCAAGTCGTACCTGCATCGAAGCTGATTTTGATGAACTGAATCCGCGAATCGCAGTTGCCGGTGATGCTGACGAGGCCGCTGGCATCGGCGTCAAAAGTCGCCGAGTCCTGGCCGTCTGAAAACCAGAAGCCCTTCATTTGAAGGCCCAAGTCCTCCAGCGACGGCACGCCTTTTGTGCATGCCAAAGCAGAGAACGAGATCGCAGAGATGAACAGGCAACGGACGACTTGAGTGCGCACGAAATCTCCCAAAGCTCTTATCGTGACAAGCAGTTGGAAGCTTTAGACTTTGGGCTTGATTCCTGAGATGAAACGTCTCGATGCCAGCCCGACGCCGACAAAAGGATCAATTCAAAACAGGTTCTCTGGACTTGGCGGAAACCGTCTCACTACGGGCCGCGATTACATGGCGTCGGGAGCCGAGATTCCAAGCACGCCGAGGCCCGCCTCGAGAACCCGGCGGGTCGCGTCCACGAGCGCCATTCGGGAGCTCGCAATGGCTTCAGGCTCTCCGAGAATGCGATGCTGATTGTAAAAGCGGTTGAACGCTTGGCAGACATCGAGCAGGTACTGCGCGACCACATTCGGCTTATAGGAATGAAACGCGTTCTTCAGCGTGTCTTCATAGCCCAGAAGCACGCGAATCAGCTCGCGCTCTTCCGGCGACT
>DASUEL010000770.1:0-2277 GCA_036275095.1 Bdellovibrionales bacterium | reverse complement strand
CGTCCAGCAAGTCGTCATCTTCATGATCGAGGTCGGCGGGGTGAATCGAGAGATCGCCGGTCTTGCGGTCGATTCGGCCGAAGACATTTATACCTTCAGCCACGATCAGTTTCTTTACGTTTCCTTGCACCGCCGAGCGCGCGACCTGAAAGATGCTCTTCTGCGTGAGATTGAGCTCATCGGCTTCAAAGAACTCGACCAGCGCGTGCTCCAAGGTTTGTCGCGCCTCTTGCTGCAACAAAGCCCGAACGTTTTCGCAGATCCCGGGCATCGAGGACGGTCTGAAGACCGCGTTCAGGTTCTCGCGGTGAACGTTCACGTAGCGCAGGCGCTTGAAGAGGCCATGAACCGTTCTCGGCTCGCCCGCTACGTAAATTCGCGAATGCGTACAGCGGGTCAGCTTGAAGATCCATTCGTTAAGCCACTCGGTAAGTTCCTCGGCTTTCGATACGCCCTGCTCGCGCTTCGCGATATCGCCGAGCTGAACGGAGTCGACGTACCGGAGCGCGTGCAAGCTGCCCTGGTAGAGACTCGCATGCCCCGCCTCGACCCCGACCAACAGAAACTCACGGTCTATCTGTTTCCACTTCAGCAGAGGCTTGACGTGAAAGGTATCGGCGACGACCGTGATGCGCTCGACGTCGACTGGCAGCCGCAGCATTCTGAACGAGTCGAACGTTCTGAACAGACCGACGTTGCCGTCGACCTGTCGGAGCAGTCGAGCATCCCCCAACAATCCTTCTACCGGATCGAGAAACCGCCTCAGGTCCTCGGGTGAAACCACCGGCCGCAAAAACTCTTCCGCGGCCTGGAGTGCGTCGGAGACCTGTCTGTCGATCGAAAGCCGCGGATCGTCCTTCTCGAGGTACACCGATAAATGCAGGCCGTTCTTGGACTCCAAAATCGACTTCAACGAGCTCGCCTGGAAGGCATTCATAAATCCTCCGTTGTTTAAGCTGAGATTCGTTCTCTGCAATTAAACGTTACGGAAAATTCTTGAATTTCGAAAATAGATAAAAAATCCGTTTTGTATCGCCCGTGACTATATCTCGAAGCTCTTCATCAGCTCTTTCGCGATCGGGTTCTCGATTTTTCGCTGAGCGGTTACGAGGTAGAGCTCTTCGAATACGCCGTTCACCGGGCCGATCTCGACCAGTTCGCCCGCGAGCACCTGGCGATTCACCGTGTGCGCGGCAGCCGGGAGTAAACCGAGATTGCTGACCGCCATCAGCTTCTTGACCGCGATGTCCTGACTCTCTGCCAAAATGTCGAGCTCGAGCGGCACCGTACGCGCCCAGTGCTCGATGTCGTATCTCATTTTGCTGTCGTACGTCGGCAAAATCATCGGCTGGCCCGAGATCGATTTCGGAAACCCTTTTCGGAGAGGCTTGAATTTCGGCGTTCCGTAAACAGCGACCCCATCTTTGGCGATTTGACGATGAAACAAACCCTTCGCACCGAGCGCCGACGGCAAAAAGTTGGTGATGAGCACGTCGATCCGGTGCGCCGACAGCTCTCGCAGAAGCTCGTCGGGCCGTCCTTCAAGAAGCGTGATCTGGCAGCGTGAAATTCGAAGTGCCGATTTCGTCAGCTGAAGGACCACTTGCTTGGGAATCGTGTCCAAAGCGCCGATGCAAAGCGAAGGCTTCGCGGGCTTCAGCCGGTCGTGCAGCACCTCGTACATCTCCGAGCCCATACGAAAAATATTGCGAGCATAGTCGAGTGCGACCCGGCCTTGTTCAGTGAGAATGAGCTTCTTATGCCTGCGCTCGAAGAGAGCGATTCCGAGCGTATCTTCGAACTGCTTCAGCTGAGCGCTGAGTGTCGGCTGTCCCACCCGGAGCTTTTGCGCGGCACCGGAGACGGTGCCCTCTTCGGCGATCGTCTTAAAATAGTAAAGGTGATGATAGTTGATCCAAGGACTCATTTCGCGCTCCGTGAAAGTGACTTTCTTACTCTCTCAATATCGCATCGCGACCCGTTTTCACTATAATACTATAAAACGATGAGATTCTTATCATTTATCGATTTGAGCAATATTCCAGAACCGGCGATAAATAGATTACGAGGCGGTCATTACAGGAGCTCGCAATTCATGGTTTACTTTCCGTTCGCTGAATATTGGTGGTTTTACGCCGGCTTTACCTTGTTCGTCCTTTTGCTGCTAAACTTGGACCTGGGCGTTCTTCACCGCAAAGCCCACGAAGTCAGCTTCAAGGAAGCCTCCATCTGGACGGCGGTATGGATCAGCCTCGCCTTGCTTTTCAATTACGGCTT
>DASUEL010000769.1:0-3959 GCA_036275095.1 Bdellovibrionales bacterium | reverse complement strand
TACGCCAGTTCTTGGAATCACCGTTCTTCTGCTCACCGCAGAACGCGTCTTGGGCATCGGTATTTTCGATCCGACATTGAATGGTGACCCGGTCACGTTCCAACACTTCTTCTGGTTCTACTCGCACCCCGCCGTGTACATCATGATTCTGCCGGCGATGGGCGTCGTCTCCGAGCTGATCACGGCGTTCTCGCGCAAGACGATCTTCGGTTACACCGCGATCGCATACTCGAGCTTGGGTATTGCGGCGATCTCGTTCTTCGTATGGGGCCACCACCTTTTCGTGTCGGGCCAATCTGAATGGGCCGGCGTCATCTTCTCGTTTCTAACGATGCTCGTGGGCGTTCCGACAGCCATTAAAATGTTCAACTGGGTGGCCACAATGTATAAAGGCTCGATCCAGTTCACCTCACCGATGCTTTACGCGATTGGCTTTCTGTTCTTGTTCTTCATTGGCGGTGTTACGGGCATCATGCTCGCCACACTTGCGATCGACGTTCACTTTCACGACACGTACTTCGTGGTCGCGCACTTTCACTACGTGATGGTCGGGGGAACGCTGATGGCGCTCATGGGCGGCATCTTTTACTGGTTCCCGAAAATGTTCGGCAAAATGCACAACGAGACGGGTGCGCAGCTTTCTTGGCTGTTCATCTTCTTGGGTTTTAACGTCACGTTCTTCCCGCAGTTCATTCTCGGGAACATGGGCATGCCCCGCCGCTATTGGGACTATCTGCCCGAGTATTCATCTTTGAACCAGATTTCAACGGTCGGATCATGGTTGATCGGAACCGGTTTCGTGATTGGGTTTATCGTGATTCTGCACGGCCTGCTTCGCGGTCAGAAAGCGCCTTCGAATCCTTGGGGCGCCAAGACCCTGGAGTGGACGCTGCCGTCTCCGCCCATTCATGAAAACTTCAAAACAACACCTATCATCACGGCAGGTCCTTATGAGTACCGTTAATACAGACGCACACGGACACGCACACGCCCACCATTTTGAAAGCGCCGAGCAGGAGTACCTGGCCAGCAAGCAGGGCATCTGGCTGTTTCTCTGCACTGAAATTCTGATGTTCGGCGGGCTCTTCGTGGCCTACGCGATCTACAAGACGATTTACCCCGAGGTTTTCGTCGCGGGCTCGAAGTTCGTAGATTGGCGGATGGGTGCCACGAACACCGTCGTGCTGCTGGTGAGCTCATGGACGATGGCCATGGCGATTCACTCGATCCAGGTGAATAAGATCAAAGCCGCGGGCAACTACCTGATGGCCACGATCATTTGCGGCTTCGGCTTCATGATCATCAAGTACTTCGAGTACTCGCACAAAATTCATCTCGGGCTGGTTCCTTCGAAGTACTTTTCATACACCGGCGAGATGGTCACCAACGGCAAGCTCTACTTCGGTTTCTACTACGTTATGACCGGCCTTCACGGCATTCACGTGCTCGCCGGCATGGGACTCATCTTCTGGGTGTGGCTCCGCAACCGCCGCGGTGACTTCGGTCCGCATCGTTACACGGCCGTCGAAGGTGTTGGCCTCTTCTGGCACTTGGTCGACTTGATTTGGATTTATCTCTTTCCGCTCTTTTACTTGGTGTAGGAGGCTACGATGTCACAATCAGATCACCACATTGTTTCAAGTCAAACCTACATGAAGATTCTCGTGACACTGTTGATTTTGACAGTGATCACGGTCGCGGCTTCGCGTGTCGACTTCGGTTTCATGAACACCGTAGTCGCCATGCTGATCGCGACGGTGAAGGCGACATTCGTTTTGGCCGTCTTCATGCACTTGAAGTATGACAACTTAATCAACCGCGCGATTTTCGGTACCGGTATCTTCTTCTTGCTCGTGCTCTTCGTATTTTCGATCACCGATATTTTCACGCGGTACAGCCAAACCCCGCAGTAGTTGGGGTTTCGCTTTGGCGAAATCCCGATTGTTGCTGGGGTTTCGCATTGGCGAAATCCCGATTGTTACTGGGGTTTCGCTTTGGCGAAAGCCCGATGATCGCTGGGTTTTTGCTTCGTTGGTCCGTCCGTTTCGGGCTCGTTTGTTTTGGGCCTGAGGGCTGGCGAATTGGTAATCAATGGTAGTTTCGGCTTCGCTTCGGCGGAGCCGGTTTTGGAGTTTCTTTGAAATCTTTGGCCGACCTCTCGAAATTCGGAATCGTCATTTTTGTTTGGCTCAGCACGCTTGCGGGTTACGGCCTCGGCTTTCAGATCGAACAGGCCTTTTCGGTCATTCACCTTCTTCAATTGCTTGTCGGAATCGGTTTCCTCAGCGCGGGGAGCTTCGCGCTCAACCAGTATCAAGAACGCAAAATCGATGCGCTCATGCCGCGCACGCGCAAGCGCCCGATTCCGAGCGGTAAGGTCTCTCCGAGGCTCGCGCTCTCGATTGCGATCGCATTTCTGATCGTCGGATCCGTTCTCCTTTACGCGCTCAAGCCGCTCGTCGGGCACCTCGGCCTTTTCACGGTATTTCTCTACAACGTGGCGTACACCATGTATTGGAAGCAAAAAATGCCGATGGCGGCCGTGCCTGGCGCCATTCCCGGTGCGATGCCCGTCATGATCGGTTACGCCGCGAACAACTCGAACATTTTTTCGACCGAATGCCTTTACGCGTTCTTGATCATGTTCTTCTGGCAAATGCCGCATTACTGGTCGCTCGCGATTCGCTATTCAGAAGATTACAAAAACGGCGGCGTTCCGACGCTCCCCGTGGCCGTGGGCAACGGCACTACGCTTTATCACATGGGCCTTTACACCATCGCCTACGTCGCGCTCGCGCTGATGTCGCCCTGGTTCGTCGAAGCCCGCTACTTTTACATTCTGATCGTCGTTCCGTTCGCTTTGAAGATTCTCGTGGAGTTCGCGAAATATTATCGCAGCGAAGCGCGTGCGAACTGGCTGCCGTTTTTCTTGTGGACCAACTTCAGCATGCTGGCATTTCTGATCGTGCCGGTCATCGACAAGTGGTTCGTGGTGTTGACGAACATTCAATCATAGGCCGCCTTCGCGCCGGCCTCATGCAGGTCAAAGATGCAGTTAAGAAAATTGAGCAATATGTACGTCGCGCTGGGGGTTCTGACCCTTGGCTTGATCGCGCTCGGTGGGGCCGTGCGGGCCATGAACGCGGGTCTTGCCTGCCCCGATTGGCCGTTGTGCTTCGGTCAGCTGATTCCCGATTTTCATCCGCAGGTCTATTTTGAATTCATACACCGCGTACTGGCGGGACTGATCGCGATCATCAGCGTGATACTCGGAGTGATCGCCCTTCGTAGGCCCGATGTTCCGCGCGTGGTGAAGTCATTGATTTATGTCGGGTGGGCGGTTTTGGTCGTCCAGATCGTCATGGGCGGATTGACGGTGCTGAAGCTCCTTCATTTCGGAACAGTCACCGCGCACTTAGGTTTGGGCATCACGTTCTTCGCGCTTGTGATGTGGAAGGTCTTTGTTTTTCGGCATAAGGGGCCGCTGGTAGCGCAGCCTCGAAAGACTCCGCTCAAATATCTGATTCACATGGCGCCTCTTCTCGTTTTCGGCCAGATCCTGCTCGGCGGGCTCGTATCGTCGAATTACGCCGGCTTGGCGTGCACCGACTTTCCGCTTTGCCATGGAGAGATCGCGCCGACCTTCAGCGGCCCGGTCGGACTGCAAGTCATGCACCGATTGGGCGCGTACACGGTCTTCATCTACGCGTACCTCTTGTATCTCGGTATTCGCTGGGGCCGATTCGAGTTTCCGATGAAGCTCGTCAGAACGAGCCGCATGCTCATCAGCCTCATGATGGTTCAGCTGGCCATCGGCATGGCGAACGTAGTGTTTAAGATTCCTCCGATCGTGACGGTTTTGCATCTTGCGGTTGCTGCCGCGATTCTCGCGACCTGCTTGCGCATGGTCTTCTTGGTTTCATATGAGCCCGGCACGCGCGCGGGCGCTTAAGCTCATA
>DASUEL010000768.1:0-2975 GCA_036275095.1 Bdellovibrionales bacterium | reverse complement strand
AGAAACGAAATGCGTTTATAGACGTAATCGTGAAATTCTCCATATGAGACATATTTATGTTTCGAAAGTTTGGAGTTAAGCGTGGTCAGACTGCCCGCGCAGGCCGCCGCCAAGGTATCTTGGGTGACCTTTTTGTTCCATTGCGTATTACCGACGAAACCGAGCGATCCGACAACACCTACGAGAGCCAGCGCAACGAACCATTTCGCCATGATGTAATCCCCCCGACGTTACAAAAGGTAGCAAGGTGAATGCCACCATGAGCTTTGGATAAAGCGCAGCAAAGCGGCCAAGATCGTCTAGAGATTGGTCGCAAATCAAAGAGCTGGGAATTCTCACGACGGGATGTTACCAATCACAAAATGAAAACGGTGATTGAGACACGCGGTCTCACCAGAAGCTACAAAACCTACCAAAAAGCCGAAGGCCTCTGGAACTCCATACAAGGCATTTGGAAGCGAAAATATCAGTACAAGGTCGCGCTCGCACCCACCGATTTGTCGATCGAATCCGGCCAGATTGTGGGCCTCGTGGGGGCCAACGGCGCGGGCAAAACAACGTTGCTTAAAATGCTCGCAGGGCTCATACATCCGACTGCCGGCGAGGCTCATGTCTTAGGACATGTCCCCTGGCAACGTTCTAGCCAGTATTTGAAGCGAATCAGCATCCTCCTCGGCCAAAAGAACCAGCTTTGGTGGGACATCCCCGCCAGCGACAGCTTCAACCTGCTGGCCCGGATTTACGATCTCGACTTGAACGAGGCCCGCGTGCGCGTACAGGAGCTGGCCGAGCTGCTCGACTGCAAACGGCTCCTCGACATTCAATTGCGGCGGCTGAGCCTAGGCGAGCGCATGAAGATGGAAATTATCGGAAGCCTCTTGCATCAGCCCAATGTCCTTTTTCTCGACGAACCGACCATCGGTCTCGACGTCGTAGCTCAAACGGCGATCCGGCAGTTTTTGGCCGACTACGTTCGTGACCGGGGCCCGACGGTCATTTTGACCAGCCATTATATGGACGACATCGCCAGATTGGCGAACCGGCTTCTGCTGATCAGCAAGGGCTCGATTGTCTACGACGGCAGTGTTCGAGACTTCATGGCAAAGGCCGAGACCCTTCAGAAAGTCACGGTTCGCTACGTGCAACCGCTCGTGCGGCCCGTGAGCTTGAAGACGGGCCAGGTCGCGGCCCCCGGCACCCAGGAATTCAGCGCGGAGGTCCCCGCGACGGCCGTCGGGCAAGTCGTCACGCAACTGACGGCGGCCGAGACCGTTCAAGAGCTAAAAATCGAAGAGGCGGATTTTGAGGACATCATTAGGAAGTTTCTGGCGAAGGAATCTCGCGTTCTTTAGAGTCGGAATCATCACGAATTTGGAGTACCGGGTGAACTTCATCACCGATGCACTCGTGCAGCCGGTACTCACGACGCTCATCGAGCTCACGCTTTGGCTCGCCGTTTTTCACAGCCAGGCCTCCGAAACGATCGGCGGCTTCACGCGCGCTCATTATTTCGCCTACGCGATGTGGGCGGCGTTCATGGGGCGTATCACCGCCAACTGGATGTATGAGTTCCGCATGATTGAAGAGATCGAGTCGGGCTCGGTGAACAGCGTGCTCTCAAGACCGATCACCTACTTCGAATATTATTGGAGCCAGTTTTCGGGGTACAAGTTCGTGACCACGGCCGTTTCGTTTTGCATTCCGCTCGCCGTCGAGCTTTGGCTCGATTCGCCTTCGATTTTGTCGCGGCTTCCGCTCGCGATCGCGCTGGTCTTCTATTTCTTGTTCTTCGTGTACACGATGAGCTTTTGCGTGGTCGGGCTCGCGTTTTTCTTCAATCGCGTGTACTCGATCACCATGGCGAAGAACTTGTTTTTATGGCTTTTGGTCGGCGAGCTCTTTCCGCTCGATCTTTTACCCGAACCCTGGAAGTCCTGGCTCATTTCGGCGCCATTCGCCGCTGGCGTTTACATACCGGCCGGATATGTGACGGGCCGCTTCGGCCCCGAGCTGGTACTGCAAGGTTTCGCGAGCGTCACACTCGGTATCATCGTCGCCGGCGCGATCGCCGCAATGATTTGGAAGGCTGGGGTGCGCCACTATACCGGAACGGGAGCTTAGGCGTGTAATATGGCAATGTTTCGCAAGTACATTTCACTATTTTGGGCGTTCGCGCGGGCCAGCTTTGCCGCCGATGTCGAATACCGGGTGAATTTCGGTATGCGCATCCTCACGGATATTTTCTATTACATTTCGCAGATCGCCGTGTTCGAGGTGCTCTTCCGCCAGACCGAAACGCTGGGGGGCTGGTCGATCGGGCATGCGCGCATTTTCTTGGGCATCTTGTTCGTGGTCGACGCGGTTTGGATGATTTTGTTCTCTGAGAATCTCGATCGTTTCTCCGAAAAAGTACGGCGCGGAGATCTCGACTTGCTTTTAGCGAAGCCGGTCGACTCCCAATTCATCATGAGCTTTCAAAAGATAGGCACGGCGTTCATCGGCAATTTGATGATCGCGGTGGGCTGGCTGGTCTGGTCGCTGTCGGTTTTCGACGGAGATGTGCCTTTGAGCCGCTTGCTTTGGCTCGTCGTGCTCATTCCGTGCGGCGTGGCCATCATGTACATGAACCGGTTCATGTTCTCAGTCACCGCGCTCGTCCTCACTCGGGCCGAAAACCTTCAGCACCTCTGGCACCAATTCCATAAACTCGGGACCCGTCCAGACACCATGTATCCGATTTGGCTCCGCTACATGGTTTTGAGCGTTCTGCCCGTCGCGTTCATCGCGAGCGTCCCTGCCCGCGCCATTCTCGATGCGCCCGACTACAGGCTCATCGCCGGAGCCGTCGTCATGGCATTCTTGTGCATTCTGCTGACCAAGATTGTTTGGAAATTCGCTCTCAAACATTATTCCTCCGCTTCAAGTTGAAGTTGCTCTCATCTATCTATGACCGTCCAATCGTCCGGAATGGTTAA
>DASUEL010000767.1:0-3209 GCA_036275095.1 Bdellovibrionales bacterium | reverse complement strand
TCTTTGCGGACCGTCTTGTGACGCGAGAAGGTCTCTTCGAGCGGGGTATGCGAGACCTCGCCGCCCTTGAGCCCGATCATCACGTCGCAGATACCCTTGCGCAGGGCCTGAACGGCCGCGGCGCCAAGGCGGCTCGCAAGAACGCGATCGGCGGCTGTGGGCGAGCCGCCGCGCTGTACGTGCCCGAGAATGCAGACCTTCGCGTCCATACCCGACTTCTTTCGAATGGCATCGGCGAGGTCGTAGGCGCGACCGGGTTTTTGGCCCTCGGCGATCACGACGATGCTGCTCGTCTTGCCGCGGGCGATGCCGCGCTGGATTTTCGCGATGATGTCTTCCACGGTCGTTTGATTCTCGGGAATGATGACGTCCTCGGCGCCGCCGGCGAGGCCGACTTCGCAGGCGATGAACCCGCTGTTGCGGCCCATCACTTCGACGATGAACAGGCGATCATGGCTGGCGGCGGTATCGCGAACCCGGTCGATTGCGTCCAACGCCGTGTTCACGGCGGTATCGAAACCGATTGTGACGTCAGTTCCGTGCACATCGTTGTCGATCGTTCCCGGAAGACCGACGACGGGTACCTGATGCTCCTGCCAGAGCGCGTGGGCGCCGCGAAACGAGCCATCGCCCCCAATGCAGACGAGCGCCTGAATGCCGTGTTGCTGTAAGTGTTGAAAGGCCTTCTTGCGGCCTTCGATTTTCATGAACTCGGGGCTGCGGCCGGTCTTGATGACTGTCCCGCCGCGCTGAATGATATTGGCCATCGATCCGCGATCGAGCGGGAAGATTTCGTTTTCGAGCATGCCGAGGTAGCCCCGCGAAATGCCCATGACTTCGAGCCCGTCATTAATCGCCAGCCGCACGACCGCGCGTAGTGCCGCGTTCATGCCCGGGGCATCGCCGCCGCTTGTATAGACACCGATTCTCTTGAGATTTGAGGGATCGAAATTAGCCATGCAGATTGTTTAGCATAAAAAAAAGGATCGACCTACCTTGGTCAATCCTTTTTTAAAAACTTCTGAGTCAAAACCGCTCCGTGGAGCGGTTTCGGTCACTTGCTTAGCGAACGAGGTTCTTGAATTCTTGGCCGGGGCGGAACTTGGGGAAGTTGCAGGCCGGGATCTTGATGGCTTTGCCGGTTTGCGGGTTACGGCCGGTGCGGGCTTTGCGCTTGGCTTTGCAGAAGGTGCCGAAGCCAACGAGCTTAACGTCGTCGCCTTTCTTAACCTGTTTGCAGATGGTGTCGATGCAAGCGTCGAGCATCATTTCGCATTGAGCTTTAGACATGTTGCACTGCTTGGCCATCGTCTCGATCAGTTCTGCTTTGTTCATGGTCACTCCTTGGTGTGAATCTCTGACCCCACAATCCTAGAAACCCAGCCGCGCTCATCGCGACGAGGGTCCGGGGCACATCAAAATTGAAAAATGACAACGAGAGCGCGTCAACACCAATCTTAAAGATTTATTCACTTTTTGATTTCGATACCGGGAACAATGTCAGTGAAAGCCTGATCAGTCTTCGTCTTCAGGCCCGCGTTCGGATTCACCCGTCGTCTTTTGCGGCGTCTGCTCTTCAGCGGGAACCGCGTACTTCTCTTGCGCCCATGCGCCGAGATCGAGCAGCCGACAGCGCTCAGAGCAAAATGGACGATGAGGATTGGCCTCGTAGTTCGTGTCTTTGCGGCATGTAGGGCATTTGACGATCATAGGTGTTGCTTAAACGCATCAGTGGCGAAAGGCAAGAAAGCCCGCATCGAAGGCGGGTTTCACGTCTATGAAACCCGCAAGATATTTTAGATTGAGTCTACCAATTAGAAAGAGCCTGGAGCGATCGTCGCGCGGCCGAACTCGACAAAGTGAGTCTGGCGCGTGCCTTTATAGCTCAGGATGACGTTGATCGTCTGACCGTTGAGTACGGCATTCTCAGCGCGGATCGCGAGGATGCCGCCCCAGCCGAAGCCGCCGCCGGCGCCCTGAGCGCGAAGCTCGAAGCCCTGGCTGTTGTTCACCAAGAAGTAGTGCATGAGCGCGCCGACGTTGATGTAGCCGCCGTCAGTTCCGAAGCCTTTGTAGGGGCCGGCGTAGACGACCGCGTTCGCGGTGGCGCCATTGCCTGAAATCGTGATAGCGCCCGCGCGTGAGTAGTTGTTGCACTCCGTGCGAGCCGCGCCTTCCCAGCCAGTTCGGCAGACATTCGAGTTCTCTTTGAGGAACAAGTTGAACTGGTTGCGGTTGGTCGTCGAAACCCAGCCTGACATTTGGATGTTTGAAAGCGTGCCGGCCACGCCACCCGGAGGCGGCGGGATCGTTCCGGTGCCCGTACCCGTGCCCGGAGTGCCCGGGATGGGCGTCGGCTGAACGCCGGGAGCCGGAACGCAGTTCGCCGGTACGTTCGGATTATAACCGCCGTAGGGGGTGCCGTAGTTCGGATAACCGTAAGGGCTTTGTCCGTAGCCATAGCCCGGTTGTCCGTAGCCGTATCCCGGCTGTCCGTAGTACGGCTGACCGTAGCCCGGCTGACCGTAACCCGGTTGGCCGTAATACGGTTGTCCGTAGCCCGGCTGACCGTAGTACGGCTGTCCGTAACCAGGTTGTCCGTAGCCCGGTTGCCCGTAGCCCGGCTGACCATAATAAGGTTGTTGGCCGTAAGGGTACTGCCCATAACCGTTGTTCGCCAGCACGTAGCCAGGCGGGCAAACCGGTTGCTGTACGGCCGGAGGCGCGTCGTCCTTCTTGCCGCAACCATAGATCATGGTGCTCACCAGTGCTAACCCAACGAATAAGCTGACTCGGGTCTTCATAAGCGTACTCCTTCAGGCGCCGATATTTCACGAACTGTACCAGGACGCGACACGTGCTTAACGTATTTGACGGCGCAAAGACTGATCTGTGCGTTTACAGGAGCGCCCAAAAGGGTCACTGGATTCGCGTCCTCCGCGAATAGCGGCGCCTGAGTCGCCGCGCGTGATGGTGAAGCGCGCGGCGCCCGACTCGCAAACGCACCATAAAAGCCCGAGCGTGGCTCGGGCTCGTCATCGGTCGTTTCTGGGGTTCGTTATTGTGCCTTGGTGAGCGTAAGCTGGCTGCAGCCGCGGGTCGCCGGCTTTGACAAGATGAACTCGCGTTCAGTGAAGCCCGCGCGGGCAACGATCTTCAAGGTTTCGCCGCCGTTCAAAACGCCCTGCAACTGGAACGCTGATCCGCCG
>DASUEL010000766.1:0-3074 GCA_036275095.1 Bdellovibrionales bacterium | reverse complement strand
TTGCCGATGTTTGGGCTGTTTCAGCCGGAAACCGCCCTGATACGCGTGACTTACCCAGCGGCGGGCGTGTTGTTTTTGCTCATGTGGGCCGTCAAAGGAACACTATGATCATAATAACGATTCTCATGCTCTCGAACTTGTATCTGCTGGGCGTGCTCACTTGGCGGCAAGAGTACCTCATGATTCAGCTGATCGTGCTGACGCAAGTTTGGCTTGCGCTCGTGCTGATCCCATTCGTCATTCGTGGCGAAACTCGCCTCTCACAGCCGACAAGCCGCTACACTATCGGGGCCGTCGCGGTTTTCGTGCTTGCGCTCGCGGGCGGGTTGTCTCTCGGAGTTGCCGACTTCTGGCTGGAGCCCTCGGGTTTTTCGGGGAGCACGAAGGCATTGCTCGGCACATATGCCGAGGTTCTGCCAGTGGTCGGAACGACGTTCGCGGTTGCGGTGCTCGCCGTCTCCGGGTTTCTGCGGGGGCGCGCATGACGATCGAGCACGGCGTTCTGATCGTTCTCACAAGTGCGCTCGTCATCGCGCTCGTATCTCGCAACTCGATACAGCGGGCGATCGCACTCAAAATCTGCGCCGATGCGCTCGCGGTCTCTTTGCTCGGCTTCGGCTCCGGCCCTTCGGCGGAGGGTCTTCGTATCGCGTCGGCACTGATCGTGACACTCGGAACCGTACTTCTTTTCGTGTATCTGCTGTTCACCCTTCACATTTTCAAAACGAAGGAACATGAGCAAACCGCGCGTTGATTTCCTATTTGTGCTTCTGCTTTGGGCGATCGGGCTCGTCGGATTCGCGGCATGGGAGCACTTCCGGCTCTTGAATGCCGAAGCGCTCTACCCATGGTCCATAGGCGCCGTGGGAGGCGCCGCGGCTCTCGCCGCTACGCTGAGCCCGTCAAGAAGATTCATACTCGTCGCTTTTGTCGGCGGCGCGCTTGCGACTGCCATCGTGGACGGTCCGCGGGCCTTGCTTGCGCTGCTCGCGCTCGAGACCTTCTTGATTCTAAGCTGGAACGGCCGGGACGCTGCCCTTGAAGACAAGCGACTCCATTTCGCGCTAGGGCTGGGCCTCTTCGGGGCCGCCGCATATCAGCTGCCCGAGTACGCGCCTTACTTGGTGCTCGCATTCTTTTCGTTCAGATCATTGATCGTTCCGAACGACGCGGATGAAGAAGGGCAGCGCGCGCTTCTGTTCGCGCTCGCCGGTGTCAGCGGACTTCATGTTTTGTTCTTGTCGGGACTTACTCTCGTTGACGGCGCCGAGCTCGTCCTGGGAGGAGTGGCGCTCGTGGCCGCGATTTTCGGGCGGCCGTGGCCCGCGTTGATTAGCGCATTTGCGGCGCTCTGCAGGCTCGAGCCGCAAAACTTCATATTTGCCGGACCTCTACTCGCACTTCTGACGGGTGGTTTGGCGGGCGCACGAGCCGCGTCCATATTATGCGGAGCCCTGACCTACTTCGTACTTACAAAACAACTTTCCGATGAAAACATGATCGGGATCGCAATGCCCGCTGTCGCGGCGGGCCTCGTGTTCTGGCAGAAACAGCCGCCTCTTAAAGTCTGGCCGGGCCTTACTGCGGCCACGGGAGCGTTGGCGGCCTCGATTTATTTCAATCTCGACTGGTATTTGTCGTTGCAGCCGATTTCGGCCCCCGAAGAGCTTGCTGGCGCGGCCGCGTGGGGGCTGAGCGTGGGGCTTGGATATTGGCTCTACAAGAAAGCGCTGCCGTTGCGCGTACGACTTCCGAAGCGAACCCTAAACGTACCGCAAATCAGGTGGCCACGCATGCGTGCTCCCGAGCGCCCGTTCGCGATTGCTGAAAATTTGGCGTCCAGCCAGTACTTTGTAGTCTTCGGATTCCTCGGCGCGGCCTCACTGCTCGTTTGGCTTGCGGGAGCGTTCGCATGATGCCATATGAGAGCGTAATCCTCGTTTTGATGCTCGCGATGCTCTCGACGCTGAACGCGTTTTACAAAAACTCACGTTGGCTCAGCTTCGTTTGCTTGAGCTTTGCGGTCGTCGGCATCACCGGGCTCGTCGAGGTGAATGCGGCCTACGACCTTTACTTCGTGTTCGGCCCATCGAGTTTGATCTTGTTCGTGGCGGCGGCGTTATTCGCGCGCCCCTTTCAGCGCTTGGCTCTCGCGACTCTCGCGTCCGCGTTATTTTTGGGCATGGTTTACGTCCGCCAGGCGCCCGACGACATCTACATAAACTCGATGTATCTGCTAGGGCTCTACGGGGGCTCGATGCTGTTTCCGGCCCTGTTGGGCGCGGTCGCCGGTCAAGACGAAGACCGTGTCGAGCGGTTGATTTCAATTCAACAACTTTGGGTTCGCCTGATGTTTTTGGCCTGGTGCCGGGAGAACATGGTCAACATCAATCATTACGAATTCATCGCGGAAGCAACAGTCCCTCTCACGGCCGGCGCTGCCGTGATCTTGCTCTTGGGCATTGCTGTGCGCCCGCGCGCATGGTTCTTCGCTTCGAAATCTTTCTTGTCGCTGGCTCTGATGCTGGGCGGGTTGAGCGTGGATCAGCCGGGGCTTCGTCTCCTGCTGGTTTGGACGCTGGTTCTCGGAATCGTCGATTTGCTACCGCAGATGCGCGATCAAAAACTCCAGGGGCTTGTTCGAAGATTTGCGCTCGGGGCATTCGGTGGCGGAGCATTTTTCGGTCTTCTGTTCATTACCGAGCATGCGCGGGTGGATGGCACTTGGAAGTTGGGCTGGATGGCCATGGTGTTTGGGCTCGGCTTCCTGGCTTCAGTGCTGCCGGGCCAGCCTAAATCCGACGAGAACGGCGGGCGTGCGTTGCCTGCGATCGGGCTCGGGCTTCAGGCGATTTTTTTCGCTTTGGTTTTTTTCTGGCCGGATCTGAAAGGCATGGGCGGCTGATATGCTCGAATGGCCAGATGGATTTGGGTTCGCAGTGCAGTTTTTCGGTTTGTTCGCGCTGATGGTCGCCGGGCCGTTGCTCGGGCCGCAGGTCCAGCGCTGGGCCGTCGGTCTGATTCTCGGCGTGGCGGCGGTTTTTTACTCGTGGTATGCGCCAGCCGGGCAAACG
>DASUEL010000765.1:0-6256 GCA_036275095.1 Bdellovibrionales bacterium | reverse complement strand
GAGTGGAGCAGGTAATTAATGACGCGATTCCGGTCGACGTTCTTGCTGAAATCCCACAACCATTCGTGAACGATCAAAAACGAGAGCTGTACCGGATTTTGCCGCCGGAGCGCCTCGGTCACCTGAGGCACGAATTTGTATTTGACCTTGTACTCGGGCAGCCCCGCTACCGAAGGCGGCTGGCGAATGACGGCTTGGACGACCGCGATCTTGTCGCCCGCGCGGCAGTTTTCAGGCAGGCGCTCGACGAGCGCTTCGTCTTTCAAGTCGACCAAGCCGAACGCGGCCTCCTCCCAGATATGCTTGCGCGTGAAATCACGCGTATTGAAAACGTTGTTACGGAATTCGCGAAAGCTGGGCCAGAGCTCCGGAAGTTTGGCATGCAAGCCCGCTTCGATCCGGTTGAGCGCCTGCTCGATCGACGCCGCCGGAACCGCGTCGAGATTCGACTGGTACTTAGCCAAATAGTCGAGCGCGTAGTAGCCGTTGAATTTGTTCTGAGATGACGGGCGGCATACGACGGCATCGCCGCCGTTTCCGACGGCGCCGCCGGAGGCGAAGGCCTGGCTTGCGAACAAAACCATGAATACAAACGCGTTCATGAAATCTCCTTGTCTAATCTGAAGAACTGAATCGCCAGCTTATAGAGCGCGCGCGGCTGACTTTCTTGCAGCTCGGCCATCAACTGCTCGCTGAACTCGCGGATGGCCGACTTGGCTCTCGAAATACTTTTGGGATCCATCGGAATCGTGACTGTGAAATACTCGCGCTCACCTACCGGCTGCGATTCGAGTGCCGCGCCCGCTAGGCGGAGCGTCTGCTGATGGTGACGGCGAATCGCGGCTGAGGGTATCGCTGATTTGTCGCGTTCGAAGAGATAGTTCTCCTCGGTCTTCGCGAGTGACCCTTCGCGTTCGGCGACAAGCCCGACCCGTTTGAGACGCTCCAGCGCTTCGCTTACTTCGGGCACCGAAAGCCCGAGTTTTCGCGCGATCCATTCAGGGTCGTTGCGGAAGCCTCTCACCGCCGTAAGCTCCACGATCGCGAAATAGTACCAGTCAGCCACGATATTGAACCGGTCTTCAGACAAGACTGAGAACCCCGGATTGCGGCGCAGGAGAGCCTCGACTTCCGTTTGCAGTATGTCGCGGCTGTGGGGCGAGTCTGAAAGGTCGAGTCGCACGAGATTGACGAAGAGCTTTCGCTGGACTGGTTTCAGGCGCAGCCTTTCGGCGATCGCTTCGGCCCGCTCTCCGCCGAGTTTTCTCTTTTTGTTTAAGACCTGAATCAAAAACGACTGCGAGACGCCCAGATCGCGCGCGAACGAGCGCGTCGAGTACGCGGGGTTCTTGCGTTTCCGGCTCAAGAGCTCGTTTGTAAGTATGCCTTGATACGAGACCACCGCAGGGTCTTAGGCTTGGCGATCACGAGAGTCAACTGATTGCTACGGCAATCAGATTATGCGCGCGCTCGCTGTTTCGGTTGGACAGCCGGTTTGAGCCGAACATAAACGGAATGGCCATGGAGGACATTTTATGCGAATTCGACAATTGACTCTCGCGGCGCTCGTATTCATGGTGTCAGCGGGCGCCTGGGCGCTCGACGATCACGAGGCCGATCAACAGATCGCGGCCGCCTGCGCGGCCTACAAAGAAAAGATAAATAGAAAGATCATCGACCGGATCGCCGCTTGGGGCGGCGTACAAACCGCCGCGTTCGGCATCGGAGACTGCCGGCCCTTCGTATTCGGCGGCGGCCAGCCTGCCCTCGCGCTCGTTCTGCCGACGGATTTCAGAACGACGGCCTTCACCGATGCGGGCAAACCCACGGAACTGAGATTTCGCGCGGGCGACGATAATTACAGCCGGTTCGAATCATTGAGCTTCAAGTTCTGGTGGACGAAGACGCCGGTTCACAACAACCTCGGGAACATCGTCGGCTATGATTATCGGTTCTTCGTGAGTGACGGCATGAGGACCGGCTACACGCCCACACGTTATTATTACTCTGTCTCCAATGTAAAAACCGGCGACTCCGTCGGCGCCATCGGCATCAACTACTGAACGCGTTTTGAACTCAACGTTTACAAAGGATTGATCATGAAAAGAATGTTTGCAATTCTCCTCACGCTGGCCTGCACCCTGCCCGGCCCCTCGCACGCGCTCCCCCAGATCACAAACGACGCGGAGGCCGACGCGGCACTTCTTCACTACTGCAATGAAGCCGTGGCACGCGTCACTCACCAAATGAGGGATCCCCTTCTCCAACTCGGCGGTGTTGAAACCACGGAGACACTCGCGATCGGCTCATGCAAGCTCGTCGATCACCGGGTGTACGTGACGTTTCCGCACCTCTTCAAATTCACCGGCATGACTTTCAACGGTAAACCCGCGAACCTCGTGTTCGACGCGAGCGAGGTCTATACCGGAAAGAACATCCGCGAGCCGATGATCTTTCAGTTCTACTGGACCAAGAAAGGCGTTTACGATCAGTTTCAGAATCTCGTCGGATACAAGTACAGCTTCAGGTATCTCGGCGGCCGCTGGGCCTATACAGTTTGGAACGGCGACACCAAACGCGTGATCGTTCAGCGCGCCATCAACGAGTACAGAGATTTTCGGGATTAAGTCGGGCCCGTGGGCCTCGTTCAAAAAAGCAGGTCCGCTTGGCTCATCATCACGCGGTACTGCGCGTACGCCTGAATGAGAGACGGCTGTTCGGCCTCGGGAAGCTCGCGCGCCCATTGGGCCACTTGCTCGATCGAAAACACATGGGTTTCGAAGTGGTATTCGGGCCTGAGTGTTTCGCGGTACTCCGTCCACCACATTTTGTGCGCTGAGCGTAGTGCATCTTGGTGGACTCGCCACGTTTCGGCGGGCTTCAGCGATTTGACTGCGGAGCCTACTTGCGCCGCCGAGGTTGAAAATGCGAACGTCACGCCACGGCTGCGCATGAATGCATGCGGCGCTTTCAGGCCGTGGGCCGCAAGCGTTCGCACGTAAAACCGGTAGGCACCGACGAGAGCCCGGCGGGCTTCGTACGCCACGTCGCCTTCGATCGGCGTGCCCGCTGACACTTCGATTGCCCGATGACGCGCCAGGAACTCCGGAAGTTTTTCACGTGAAGCGGTCTCGCCCGTCTCACGAATGAAATATGGATACGACGAGCGTTGAATGTAGCGTAGAGCATCGTCGCGCAACTCGGGCGAAGGCGCGAGATCCGCGTGGTGAGCCGTCGCGGCTTGCGCCTCCCGCGAGGCTCGCGCGCGCAGGCGCCGATTGAGCTCCTCGCGCGAAGGAGAGAAATCGCGTATCTCGAGCACTTGACCGGGGCGCGCAGGGTCGTCGAGATATCGGTTGGCGTTGATCTTCGCGAAAGCCTGCAGCCAGACCGCCTGCGGCGCCGCCTCGCTTCGCAAAGACGCGGCACCGAGGAGCGGGCCCAGGTCGACCTGCTTGAGCAGCTCTTTCAGCGGTATGACCAGCGCCGTCTCGTTGGGCTTTCCGTCGTAACCGGAATACGGAGTCATCTTGTAAACCGACTGATAAAGCTGAGTGTGCAACTCTCCGAGGGAGTGCGCGAAGAAGTAAGCGTCTTCGAGCTTTCCGCCGTTGATCGCGAGCTCCCGAAGCGCCATGAGCGCGGCCGCGCGTATGACTTCTTTGAACGAGTTGGGCCGGTCCTTGGCGCCGCGACCGATCTCCCATACGTAACGGTACTTTTCACGATCGATTTTTTTCGACAAACCAGGTGACTCCAGCCCGAGCGCATGAAGCCGCGTACCGTACTGGCCGGCAATCAGCCAGGCTGAACCCGTTTTGAGATGGTATGTGTTTGTGACGTCGGACTCTTCAAAGCCTTCCAGCCGCCCGAAATACTCTTTTGTCGCTTCGGTGTATGGATCCGGCCTCGCGTGCGCCGGGACTTCGCCAAGCACCTCACGCAGTTCGGCCTCGGTTCGCTTCTCCGTCACTTCAAAAAAGGTCACTTGATCAGGATGCAGCCGCTCGGCGATTTTCATCTGCTCGCTCTTGACGTCCGCGCTGATGTAGCCCGTACGCTCCATCATTGAAAGCGGATAGGATTGATTTCTTTCAAGAAGCGTCGCGCCCTGGCTGCCCGAACCAACTTCGGCCATCGCGGGATTCACGAAAACGCCGAGCGCGTCCTCGAATTTTTGAAGGAGTGAGTGGCCCGTAGGGCGGTACCCTCCATCGGCGAACACGACACCCGTATTCTGGATCCAGTACCTTGATTGGCCCGCCTCACGGCCGAGCCGAACGTGCTGGGCCGAACGAAAGTCCGCCTGCTCCTGATAGCGCCAGACATCGAGAAAGGTTTCGGCGGGTTTGCTGAACTCGCGGGTTGCCTGCATGGAGCCGCGGGAGCGGCGGCGCGACTCGATCGCAGCGCGCCGGCGCCGGGTGGTTTCGGCATGGCCCGAAAGCGTCGTCCGCTCGCGGCTCACGGTCGCGCACTCCTGGGCGTTAGCCGGTCCTGACGGCCAAACGCCAGAAGTTAGACAGACGATTAGGATCAGCGCACGAAAGCCGTAAAACGGCATCTTGGACTCCCGGAGGCTCGCCGTTTTGCGATCGAGCCCATTTGGGAGGAAAGTGCAAAGGCGGGACCCGGAGGCTCGCCTCGTGCGAAACCTTACTTTTTCAACTCGTTGATGGCCGCGTGGGCCGCAGCCAATCGCGCGATTGGAACTCGATACGGCGAGCAGCTAACGTAGTTGAGGCCGGTCTTGTGAAAGAACGCGACACTTTCGGGATCGCCGCCGTGCTCGCCGCAAATTCCGATTTTGAGGCTCGGACGCGCTTTGCGGCCGAGCTCGACGCCGGTGCGCACGAGGCTTCCGACACCGCGGGTGTCGATCGTCACGAACGGGTCTTTCTCCATGAGCCCCGAGCTCACATAGCTTCCGAGGAACTTGCCGGCGTCATCGCGCGACAAGCCCATCGTGGTTTGCGTGAGATCGTTGGTGCCGAAGCTGAAAAACTCGGCGGTCTCCGCAATCTCATCGGCAGTTACGGCCGCGCGCGGAAGCTCGATCATCGTACCGATGAGGTACTCGAACTTCACGCCGGTTTCGGCCTGCACCGCTTTGACCTCACGCTCGGTGAGCTCTCGCATCAGCTCGAACTCTTTTTTGAGCGCGATGAGCGGGATCATGATTTCGGGAACGATTTTTTGGCCGCTCTTCACCAGGTCGGCGGTCGCCTCTGCGATCGCGCGCACCTGCATTTGGTATATTTCGGGGAACGTCACGCCCAGGCGGCAGCCGCGATGGCCGAGCATGGGGTTGAATTCTTTGAGCGCGTGAATGCGCGTACGCAGCCGGTCGAAGTCTTTGCCGAGGCGCTTACCGAGCTCGCGCACTTCATCGTCGTCGTGCGGGAGGAACTCGTGCAGCGGCGGATCGAGCAAGCGGATCGTGACGGGGCAGCCCTCCATCGCCTTAAAGATGCCGACGAAGTCGGAGCGTTGCATGGGCAAGAGTTTCTCGAGTGCTTTGCGCCGCTCGCCCGTGTCTTCGGCGAGAATCATCTCGCGCACGACATCAATGCGGTCGGGGCCGAAGAACATGTGTTCGGTGCGACAGAGGCCGACGCCTTCAGCGCCGAAACCGCGCGCGACTTTCGCGTCGAGCGGAGTATCGGCATTGGCGCGAACTCCCAGCTTGCGATATTTGTCGGCAAGTTTCATCACGCGCTCGAAATGGCCGCTGAGCTCGGGCGATTTCGTTTTAACCTCGCCGAGAAAGACTTCGCCGGTCGAGCCGTCGAGCGTGATGACGTCGCCTTTTTGAATGACGTGGCCGGCGACCCGCATGGTCTCTTTGTTGTAATCGACTTGTGCATCGCCGCAGCCGGCAACACAACATTTACCCATGCCGCGCGCGACGACCGCCGCGTGCGAAGTCATGCCTCCGCGCGTGGTGAGAATGCCTTGAGCCGCGTGCATGCCCGCGATGTCTTCAGGCGAGGTTTCAATGCGCACGAGAATGACTTTTTTGCCCTTGGCTTTCCACTCCTCGGCCTCTTCGCTCGTGAACACGACTTGTCCGCAGGCGGCGCCGGGAGAAGCCGGCAGACCCTTCGCGAGCAAAGTCTTTTTGGCTTGCGGATCAAGAGTGGGATGCAAAAGCTGATCGAGGCTTGCCGGGGATACCCGCAAGACCGCTTCTTGTTCGTTCAAAATGCCCTCGTCGAGCATCTCCATCGCGATGCGAACGGCGGCGGCGGCTGTC
>DASUEL010000764.1:0-7004 GCA_036275095.1 Bdellovibrionales bacterium | reverse complement strand
AAGAGATCGGTCGCGGTATGCATCAAAATACCCTTAATCAGGGCGGCTGAGGGCTTCACCATGCCGCGCACCTTCACGAGGTATTCGCGGACAACGGCGGCCGCACCCGCGGTCAGCGGCGTCGCCATCGACGTGCCGCCGGCATACAGGTACTTCTCGTTGAACGCGCCCCACATGACGTCCGTCGGCTTGGTTTGGCTCGAGCGCGCGCTCAGGATATTCGTTCCGGGAGCGACGACGTCGGGCTTGATGCGGCCGTCGCGGGTGGGCCCGCGGGAGCTGAACGCCGCAAGGCCGTTCGGGTTGTTCGAGATCTTATCGCTCGCGAGCGGCTCGATCGGCCACTTCGATACGGAGTTGGGCGTGTTCGGCTTCATCTGGCCCCAGGTGACCTGGCGGCCGCCTTGGGTCACGTAGTTTTCAGAGGCTCCGACCGACAGCGCGTTCTTCGCTGTCGCGGGCGAGCCCAGCGAGCCTTCGTCGATGCGGCCGTCTTTGTTGGTGTCGAGACCGCTGTTGCCGGCGGCGAAGATGATGAGCATGTCGGGGTTGTTCCACATGAACTCATCCACCTGAATGGCGAAGTTGTCGTAGGCATTACGGACCGAGCCCCACGAGTTCGTGTGGACGCGGGCGCCGCCTTGGTACGCGGGACCGAAGAGCTGAGAGAGGCTGGGCGGAACAGCCAGCGTGCCGCCGGTGTCGGACCAGAGGCCTTGCGCGATCATCTGAGCCGAATGCGCGCCGCCTTTGACTTTGCCTTGGGAATTGGCGCCGGTACCCAGTACCGAGCCCGCGACGTGCGTTCCGTGACCGTTCGTATCGTGCCAGCGTCCGCCGTTGGCGAAGCCCATGCCTTTGACGACGTTTGACAGGTCCGAATGGAGTTTTCCGAGAATGCCGGTGTCGACGCCGGTGTCGGCCATCGCGACGATTTGACCTTTACCCGTGAGACCTTTGCTCCAGGCGGCGTCGAAGTTCATGACTTTCGTGCCCGACTCGAAGCCCGACAGCGCGTTGACGTTGGCTTGCATCGGCTCCATCGCTTCCGGCTGAAAATCGTGCATCATGAGCGGCGTGTACTGTTCGGCCCACTCGATGCCTTCGATCGCGCCGATCGCTCCGAGAGCTTTCGGCGATACTTTTGCATAAAGGCTGCGCCCGTTCGTGGTGTGAACGTGGTTGGCGCCCGCCTTCTTGAGGGCGGCCGCGATCTGGGCGGCTTCGCTTTCATTAAAGATACGAATGTGGACCGTCGCTTCCGTGGCGTCGAGCTGCATGAGCTCATCGCTGATCTTGAGATCCGGCGTATATGGGGTCACCCCCTGAACGCCGTTGAGTGTCTGCAGGTTTTGGAGCGCCCCGGGAGCGGTCGCTTCGACGATGACGGCGTCATCAGGAACATAACCGTGGACCTTGAAGCCCGCGCGCTGGAGCGCTTTGCGTGAGACTTCGGTGAAGTCATGGGTGAACTGGACGATGTGAAAACGGCCGGCTGCGGGCGCAACCGAGAGGCTTCCGCTAAACGCGCTCAGCCGGCTGCTTGGCTGCTGAACACGGACATTTCCGTTTTTCAGCCGAAGCACCTCACCTGAAACCGCGTTTTGCGAGAGCAGCATCGTGCAGAGTGTCACGATCTTAAATAGAGTCCCCGAACGGCTAAGTCCCTGAGCCATGATTCCCCCTCCATGCTTGGAGCCTTCCGGTTTTGCCGTTGCGCGGCTAAAACAACCGGAGTTTCGGATCACTTGATCCTCTCCGCGGTCTGGCGACCTTGGAGCGGCTCCGTTTCGAACTATGATCGCATCATGAAAAAAATGTGTATGAAACTAAAAATTTGAGGAGATCGAGCACTTAGCCGTGTTTGCATGTCCAAAACTTGAAGAGGCGTTATCGAGGGCTTTTTTGACTGTTTCTTAAAAGACACAGTCATTTTCTCTGACATACAGGGCTATGGTCTAGCTGAAAATTCCCTTATCTTGGTGACTTATAAGAATTTAAGGATCTTAAATTTCGTCAAATCAACCTACAAACCATGTCGTCATGACTGCAGACAGTTCTGACGAAAAACACATCTGTTAATAGCGAGGGTTTATCCGCGCTATCAGTATTTTTCATATATGGCAGATTGACGCTATCCCACACCGGCGAGGCTCACGGCGCCCTGGGAGCGCGTGAGCTCCGCACGCAGCTGTGTATGATCTTCGTGTACGAGTTTCGGGTCGCGGCGAAGCAGCTCAAAGGCCGCCGTTCGGGCTTCCTGGAGGATTTCAGCGTCACGTACGAGATGCGCCATTTTGAATCCCGGCAAGCCGCTTTGCCTGGCACCCAGAAACTCTCCGGGCCCGCGCATCTCGAGATCGGCCTCGGCGATGCGAAAGCCGTCGGTCGTTTCCGCCATAATCTCCATACGGGCTTTCGACTCTTCAGAAAGCGCGCGACCCATGATGAAAACACAATAGCTCTTTTGAGTTCCCCGTCCGACGCGACCGCGGAGCTGATGGAGCTGCGAAAGCCCGAAGCGCTCGGAATGTTCGACGATCATCATGTTGGCGTTGGGAACGTCGACTCCGACCTCGATGACCGTGGTCGACACCAAAACCTGCGTTGCGCCTTCGCGAAAGCGCTTCATGATTTGGTCTTTCTCTTCGGCCTTCATGCGGCCATGTAGCAGATCGAATTTGATTTTAGGAAACATCTCCTTGAGATGCTCGTACTCGGAAACCGCGTCTTTGAGATCGACCTTCTCGCTCTCTTCGACGAGCGGGTAAACGACGTAGGCCTGCCGCCCCTGTTCGATCTGCTGGCGCATGAACGACAGAACTTGCACCCGTTTATTCTCGTACACCACGCGGGTGACGATCGGGGTGCGGCCGGCGGGCATCTCGTTGATGAGCGAAATGTCGAGGTCGCCATAGACCGTCATGGCCAAGGTTCGCGGAATAGGAGTCGCCGTCATGACGAGAAAGTGCGGGAACACGCCCTTACGCTTGAGCTCATTGCGCTGATGAACGCCGAACCGATGCTGTTCGTCGATGATCGCGAGCCCCAAGTTTTGGTACTCCACATCCGACTGAATTAGCGCGTGAGTGCCGAAGATCACGTCGAGCTGACCGGCTTTGAGCGCGTTTTGAATCGCCGCACGATCTTTCGCGCCGGTCGAGCCCGTGAGAAGCGCCACGCGAAGGCCCAGCGGCTCGAGCAAGCGGGTCGCGTTCTGAAAATGCTGTTCCGCCAAAATCTCGGTCGGCGCCATCACCGCGGCTTGGTAACCGTTTGCGACAGCCACGGTCGCGGCCAGCATGGCGACTATGGTCTTCCCCGAGCCGACGTCACCTTGAATCAGCCGGTGCATCGGGTGCGCAGCGCAGAGATCGGTGAGAATCTCCTCGAACGCGCGCTTTTGGGCGCCGGTGAGCTGAAACGGCAGCGACTTGATGAGCTTCTCGGCGAGCGCCAACTCGCGCTTCATCGGCGGCGCCTCTTCGCGCTGAAGGCCGGCCTTCTTCAGAGCCAAGAAGAGCTCGAGCCAAAAGAATTCTTCGAAAATGATCCGGCGGTGGTACGGGCTCTTGAGCTGCGAAAAACTGTGGTCAGCCAGCTGCGGCGGCTTGTGGATTTTGTGAAGCGACTCTTTTCGCAACGGCAATTTGTATTTCTCGAGAACCCACGACGGAAGCAGCTCCGGAATGGTGTCGCCCGAATCGGCGAGCGCCTTCTCGACGAACTTCATGATCTTGCGCGAGCTGAGCCCTTCGGTCTCCTCGTAAATCGGGAGCAAGCCCTCTTGCCCGGCTTCGTCTTTCGCGGCGTCGAAGATGTCGGGGTGATGAAACTCACGCTGGCCGCGATAGAGCGTCACCTTTCCGACGACCCGCACCTCCTGGCCCGGCCGGAAGTTGTCGAAGTAGCCCTTGTAGGGAATTCGAAAGTACTTGCAATGAATCTGCCCGGTCGCGTCCTTCACCGCAACGTCGTAGATTTTGCGATACGAGTTGCCCATGGGAATCGAGTAGATCGAGACGATCTGGGCTTTGAGACTCACGATTTCGCCCGGCAGAAGCGAAGCGATGTTTCGGGCGGCCCGACGGTCTTCGTAAGCCCTGGGGTAGTACTCGATCAGGTCGCCGACGCGGTAGACGCCCTTGCGCTCCAGGAGAGCGCCCATGCGGGGTCCGACCCCTTTGACGTATTGTACGGGCGTGTCAAGACGAAGGTTCATACGGGTCCCAAATGGATATCCCATGTTGGACCTTCAATCAACTCAGTGGCAGACTTAAAGGGCTGCCATGGATGGAAAATAATGATTGAGAAGTATCTCAAAATCAAAATTCATAGTCTCCACCCGTCGCGTCCGACGACTTTTGATACGTTCGTCTACATCAATCAACACTACATCCTGTACCTTCGTGCAGGCGACGCGCTCACGGCCGACAAAATCGAGAAGCTGAAAGGCGCCGACGTATTTTTCATTCGCGAGCAGGACCGAGGCGCGTACAAAAAATACGTCCATTCGCAGATGAACGATGACGCCCTCAATGTGACCGAAAAGGCGCGCATCCTGCGCGAAAGCTCGTTCTCGCTCGTCGAGGAGCTCTTCGAGAACCCCGACGTCAACCAAGCACTCGATCAGTCGCGCGAGCTCATCACGAACTTCGTGGAGTTTATGGGCAACTACCCCGAGGCGATGGCCAATCTCATCGGTCTCTCCTCGCACGACTTCTACACGTACAATCATTCGCTCGACGTTTGCATTTACTCGCTGGGGCTCGGCCGCATCTCAGGCTACTCCAAAAAAGAAGACCTCGAGGAGCTCGGCAAAGGCTCGCTCTTTCATGACATCGGAAAGCGCCACGTGAACCCCGACATCATCTGCAAAAACGGTCCGCTCGACGATCTTGAATGGGCGCAAATGAAAAAGCACCCGCTCTACGGGCTGCAAATCCTGAACAACTACCCGAACGCAACCGACGGCATCAAAGCGTGCGTGTTCGAACACCACGAAAACCATATGGGGAACGGGTATCCGCAACAGCTGGTCGGCCAAGACATTCACCCGATGGCTCGGATCGTTGCGATCACCGACTGCTACGACGCCATGACGACCAAGCGAACGTACAACGAGCCCATGCGCCCGACTGACGCGCTCACGATGATGACTGAAAAGCTCGCGGGCCGTTTTGACCCGGACCTGCTGAGCGCCATGCGCACGATTCTTTTCAAAATCAAAGCTTGAGACGAAGACCGCGCAACGGCCGCGCACGGCGCTTCTGTTGATAATGCGCCCGGACCTGCCTAACGATTGAACATCATGAAAAAATAGGGTGACGAATCAGGGTGCCAGCGCCCTTGAGCATCGGTATTGGCGCCCGGCGTTTGGCGCGCCGTTTGCGTTGGGAGCGGTCATGCTCAGACTCATTGCCGCTCTCTTTTTGACCGCTTCGGCGGGCCACGCTTATGCGCAGCCGGCACCTCGCGAGCTCAGTGATGCCGTTCAGGACGTGCGCGCACGCCGCATCGAGTGGGTGAACGAGCAGTTCCGTGTCCACCCCGCCCGCCAACGCGCCTCGGGCGATCTCAGGGCGCTGGTCGCTCCTCCGCCCGCGGTCTCAGCATCTTGGACCTGGGGCATACATCCCGGGACACCTGGTGAAACGCTATTCGATAAGCTCGATCGCGTCTACCAAGAGCAGACGCCGTCGCTCACGAATTAACCTTCTATTATTCTCCGAGATAGGCTTTTCTGACTTCGTCGGACGCCAGCAGCTCTTTGCCAGTGCCCTTGATATGGGCCTTGCCGGTTTCGAGCACGATACCGTAGTGCGCGATCGTGAGCGCCTGAAGCGCGTTTTGCTCGACGAGCAGAACCGTTTTGCCCTCTTTGTTGATCTGCTGAATGATTTCGAAAATTTTCTCGATGATTTGCGGAGCAAGCCCGAGGCTAGGCTCATCAAGCAGCAAGAAATCGGGATGACCCATCAGCGCGCGGCCGATGGCGAGCATTTGTTGCTCACCGCCTGATAGCGTTCCGGCATTTTGCTTGCGGCGCTCTTTGAGGCGCGGAAAAAGCTGAAACACGTGCTCAAGGTCGTCGTTCAAGGTTTTCTTGTCCGGGGCGGCCCATGCGCCGAGATCGAGGTTTTCTTCGACGGACAGGTTCAGAAAGATGCCGCGGCCTTCTGGCGACTGGCAAATACGGCGGCGCACGATTTCATGTGGCGCAAGCCCGCTGATGGTCTCGCCCTTGTACACGATGCGGCCTTTCGAAGTTTTCACGAGGCCCGAGATCGCACGCAGGGTGGTCGTTTTGCCGGCGCCGTTGCCGCCGATCAGCGTGACGATCTGCCCTTGGGCCACTTCAAACGAAACGTCATGCAGCGCCTGAATGGAGCCGTAGTGAACGTTTACGCCTTCAAAACGAAACATCGCCTCAGCCATGGGTCTTGGCCTTTCCGAGGTACGCTTCGATCACCTTCGGATCGCGCTGAATATCTTTGGGAGCGCCTTCGGCGATCTTCACGCCGTAGTCGAGAACGGCGATTCGTTCGCACACACCCATGACGAGTTTCATGTCGTGTTCGATGAGAAAAACCGTCGAATGAAAGTGATCGCGAATGAAACGGATGGTGTTCATGAGCGAGGCTTTTTCTTGCGGGTTCATGCCCGCGGCCGGCTCGTCGAGCAATAGGAGCGTCGCGCCCGTCGCCATCGCGCGAGCAATCTCGAGGCGCCGCTGGTCGCCGTACGGAAGGTTTCGAGCCAGCTCCCCCGCCCGCTTTTCGAGATTGAAGATCTTCAGCAGCTCCATCGACTTACGGACCTTTTCGGCCTCTTCAAGCACCACGTGGCGCGTTTGAAAAACCGAGGAGAAAAGTCCGAACTTGCGCCGCTGTGGGGATTGATCCATCGCGATCAGCAAGTTGTCGAGAACCGGTAGATCTTTGAAAAGGCGGATATTCTGAAACGTGCGGGCCATGCCGATCTTGGTGATCTCGAACGGCCTT
>DASUEL010000763.1:0-4074 GCA_036275095.1 Bdellovibrionales bacterium | reverse complement strand
GAGAAAGTCGATGACATAGCGAAAACGCAAACGGTCGATGTAGTTTCCGATCGCGCCGCCGAAAATCATCGAAAGCGAAAGAACCTGAATGCGATCCTCATCGGGAACGCCCTTCAAGACTCTCAAAATAATGAGAAGCGCGATCGGCGGAATGCTCAGAAAGAAGATCTCGCGAAACGCGGGGTTTACCTCGGCCAAAAAGCCGAAAGCCGCGCCGTAATTGCGAACGTACGTAATGTTGAAAAAACCGGGAATAACGACGGTCGACTCGCCTAAGCGATAGCCCGTGTGGATGATCATCTTGGTGAGCTGGTCGAGCGTGATCAGCGCGCCGGAAATGGCGACCAACAAGAGGTATTTGGACTTCATATTGATTAATATCAACAAAAACGGCCTTAAATGTCTACTTATTAGGCCAGTTTAGCGAGGGCTGAAGGGCCCGCTTTAAGCTCTACCTGAAAAGGTTTTGAACTCGTTCGAAACCCAATACGACGAGCATGCGGAGGGCTTCGGAATCTGAACTAAGGTTGAGGTGGGCGCGGGTCTTTTGGAGAACCTCGAGCGTGCGCGAATCAAGGCTGAGGACCGGCCGGTCATTCAGGGCGTCGTCAATAAAGGTCGGTCGCGAGGGGCCGCGCTGGTACTCGAGTGGGGCGTGGCGAGACGACGCGCGTTCGGCGTCGGGATGGATCGCGTTGCGGACAATGGGACCGTCGCCATGAACCGAGTGAGCCATGTGCCCTTCGGGCGCGCGTGGTGCCGCGGCCGGAGCCGTGCGAAGCGCGACAGGCTCGCCGTTGACCGGTGGAGCCGTTCGCTGGTCTTCGGGATCGGAAAAATTTTTGAGCTCGCTGGCGATGTCTTTCAGCTCGTTTCGGAATTTTTCGGAGCTGACGGGGGCGTCGCTGCCACCGCGGCGGGCGCGGTTGTAAAGTACGACGAGGGCATCGGCCGTCGTCGCCTGACTCTTTACAGACTCAGGCTGCGACATGATCCAATTGTACGCCTGGATGAGCACGTCTTTCGCGTACCCCTGCGGCGGTATTTGTCCCCTCATCATACGAGGTAGGAAAATTACAGTTTCTTTTTTTGAACTTCAACAGTTTCTCGCCGCCAAAAATTCTTTTTGGATTGCAAGATTTATTTTTTGATTCGCGAGAAACTCACCGAGATCGGCTCGCCGTCGATATCGGAATTCTCGACGTGCGCGCCGCTCAACGCTTCGGAAATTTCGAGACCCGTCGCCAACGTTTCAGCCTTGATTCGCTCGGCATGAACTTTGACGGCGTCCTTAATTTCTCCGCTGCACTTGATCTGCAGCTCGATGCGGTCGTCCAAATTGAGATCGGCGTTCTTTCGTGCCATTTGCACCCGCCGGATCACCTCGCGAGAGAGTCCTTCCATCACTTGCTCGGGGCTCACCGACGAATCCATCTCAATTGTGATGAGCTGGTCACTTTGCAGATGCTCGTGGCCGCTCAATGGAACGCGGCGGATTTCAATTTCAGAATTTGAAATCGTCTCGCCTTCGAGCGTAACGGTGCCGCCGCGCTCAAGTTCGAGAATTTGCTCCGGTTTGAGCTGAGCGATTGCTGCGGCCACGGTTTTCATTTTCGGGCCGAGCCGCTTGCCAAGCGCGGGGAAGTTTGCCTTCGCGGTGAGGCGAATGTATTTATCTTCGTTCTGGTCGTAAATGACCTCGCGAACGTTCAGCTCCTCCACGACGTATGGCTCCAAAATCTTGAGAGCCCCTAGGACTAGTGGGTCACGGTGGATGAGCCGTAAGGTCTTGAGCGGAATCTTGGCCCTGACGCCGAATTTCTCACGTAGGTTGCGGCCCATCATCACCAGAACTTCCATTCGTTTAACCGCGGCTTCGAGCTCGGGCTTGAACAGGCTCTTGTCGGCTTCTGGGTAGGGGCAAAGATGCACGCTCTTGGGCGCGCCTTTTTGAACCTTCGAAAGGTTCACGTAAACCATTTCCGACATAAACGGCGCGAACGGCGCCATGAGTCGGCTGAGACCCATCAAGACTTCATAAAGCGTCTCGTACGCGAGTCGCTTGTCCTCAGGCATGCCGTCTTGCCAGAAATGCCTGCGGTTGAAGCGGATGTAAGTATTTGTCAGTTCCTCGACGAAATTCAACAATCCCGGCACCACATTGTACAGGCGGTACGCGTTCATCTCTTGCGACGTATAGTCGATCAGGTTGTTGAGGCGCGAGAGAATCCATTGGTCGAGAATATTCGGAGACTTCTTCGCGTCGCCGCGCGGAACGAAACCGTCGACGTTGGCGTAGTTCACGAAGAACGAGTACGAGTTCCACCAGCGCAGCATGATGCGGCGGACGATGTCATGCACGCCCTTCTCTGAAAAGCGCAGCTCCTGCGCCTTCACGACCGGCGAGTCGATCAGGTACAAGCGGAGCGCGTCGGCGCCGTATTTCTCGATGACTTCCATCGGATCGGGATAGTTCTTCAGGCTTTTGCTCATTTTGCGGCCGTCTTCGGCGAGCACGAGCCCGTTCACGACCACGTTTTTGAACGCGGGCTTCTTGAAGAGCGCGGACGAGATCACCATAAGCGTATAGAACCAGCCGCGCGTCTGATCGAGACCCTCGGCGATGAAATCGGCGGGAAAGCTCTTTTCGAATTTTTCTTGGTTCTTAAACGGGAAGCTCCACTGCGCGTAAGGCATCGAGCCTGACTCGAACCAGCAGTCGAGGACGACGCCGATATGTTTGAGCGGAGCCTTGCCGGTGGGTGACGGAATGTCGAGCTTCATCACGTGCTCGAGGTGCAGGTCGGTGACTTTTTTGCCCGTAAGTTTTTCGAGCTCGGCCATCGAGCCCACGCACATCATTTCGCCGGCGTCGTTCTTCCAGATGGGGAGCGGGGTGCCCCAGAAGCGATTGCGTGAAACGGCCCAGTCGCGGGCGTTTTCGAGCCAGTTGCCGAATCGGCCGTCGCGAAGATGCTCGGGCGTCCAGTTCGTTTCGGAATTCGCCTTCAAAGGGTCTTTCTTGAAGTCTTCGACTTTCACGAACCAGGTCGAAACGGCGCGGTAGATGAGCGGCGTATCGGAGCGCCAGCAAAACGGGTAGCTGTGCATGATCGTGTCATGCTTGAATATCTTCTGCTCTTTTTTGAGGCGCGCGATGATGTCTTTGTCGGCGTCTTTCACGCGAAGGCCCGCGTAATCGGGGACCTCGGCCGTGAACATGCCGTCGTCGTCGACCGGGTTGACGACGCTGATGCCGGCTTTTTTGCACGCGAAAAAGTCTTCTTCGCCGTAGGCCGGCGCCATGTGCACGATGCCGGTACCGCTTTCTGTCGTGACGTGATCGGACTCGATCACCTTGAACGCGCCTTCTTTCTTTTTTGAGGCGAAGTATGGAAAGAGCGGCTCATATGACCAGCCGAGCAGCTCACGGCCTTTCAGCTCGCGCGTGATTTCGATGTCGTCTTTTTTGGGGAACGTGTTCTCGACGAGCGCCTTGGCCACGTAGAGCGTGCGGCCGGTCGGCTTTTCGAGCACGGCCACGTAGTCGATCTCCTCGCCTACGGCCAGCGCCAGGTTTGAGGGCAGCGTCCACGGGGTGGTCGTCCAAGCCGTGAGATAGTGATTCTCTTTTCCGTCGACTTTGAAGAGCACGGTCAGGGCCGGGTCTTGAACGTCTTTGTAGTTGAGGTTCGCTTCGAAGTTCGAAAGCGCCGTCGAGCAGCCGACCGAGTAGGGAACGACCTTGTAGCCCTCGTAAACGAGGCCCTTGTCCCAGAGCTGTTTGAAGACCCACCACACGCTTTGCATGAACTCGGGCTGCATGGTGTAGTACGCGTTGTCCATGTCGACCCAGCGGCCGACGCGCTCGACGGTTTTGCGCCATTCTTTCGAGTAGCGAGTCACGATTCCGCGGCAGGCTTCGTTGTATTTGTCGATGCCCATGGCGAACACTTGTTTGCGGTTCTCGATCTTGAGCGTCTTGTCGATTTCGTACTCGACCGGGAGGCCATGGCAGTCCCAGCCGAACACGCGCGGCACATGATAGCCCTTCATCGTCCAATACCGGGGCAC
>DASUEL010000762.1:0-4652 GCA_036275095.1 Bdellovibrionales bacterium | reverse complement strand
GCCCGGGTGCCGGCGCAGAGACCCTAACGCGATCGCCAATAGGCAGAACGAAAGGCCGGTCGTCACGTGAGGGAACGGGTCTTGTCCCGCCTCCAGTACGCTCCCGCGAGCCAAGAAAAATTCCGCGAGAGCGTGATTGATCGTGAGCGGGTACGAAGGAGCCAGGCTCTCCAAGACAGCCGCGAGTCCGAGCATCGACAACACGACGCTGACGGCAAGCATGGCCACGCTTGGATGACGCAATCGGCCCAGTCCGAAAGCCAAAAGCGCGCCGGCAAGCGTGATCCCGACCGCGGTGTTTGGAACCATCGCCGGCGAGCCCGGCACGACTTGACGCGCCCACGGCAGGTCAAACAGCCAAGCGCTTAGAACACACAAGCCGATGAAGGCCGCGAAGAATGACGCCGCTCGAGACGCGTTTCGCGCGTTCTCGATGTGCCGTCCTTCAATTGTAAACTTCAAATGATTTGCATGCATTCAATTCATATTGTAGCAACAAGTTTGCCAGCGACGTTTGCCATTTTCGAAAGCGTGTATCAAGTAAAACGATTTGTGTTCGAGAACACGCTTCAGGTTTCGGCGCTCACGACAACTTGTCATGAGCGCTCCCGCCCTTCGAAGTGACAACTTGTCGCAGAAACGGAAGCCGATCATGCGCATCCTCATCGTCGACGACTCGCCTGAAATCAGAAACCTACTTTCGCTGGTTCTCCGTGCTGTAGGACATGAGCCGGTCACGGCGGCTGACGGCGCCGAAGCCTTGAAAGTTATAGAAAATGACAAATTTATTCAGTTGATTTTACTCGACCTCAACATGCCCGTGATGAATGGAGCCGATTTTCTGAAGGAGCATCGCGCGCGAAACCCAAGCACGCACATTCCCGTCATCGTGATGTCGGCCGACGAATCCGAGGCGCGGGCCATGGCCGGCGAAGCAGATGACGTTATTCCGAAACCGATCGACTTGCCGGTCCTAAGCGCCCACCTACAGGCTTTCGCGGCGCAAGCGAGACCCGCTTCGAACTAGTGGACCGCCCCGGCCAGCCTTGCTATACGTGAAACCATGAAAATCATAATTTTGATGTTTGCGCTCATGATTCCAATGACCACGTTTTCAGCTGGCCCCGACTCGCGAGAAGGCGACCGAGCCGCCGGTGAGCAAGCCGCAGTGGGTGTGCTGAAAGGCATTCGCGGTAAGCTGACCGAAGAGATGGCCAAAGATTTAGTGAAGTCGGTCGAGTTTTGCCATGAGAATGCGATTCCGCTGACTGAGAAATTCTGGCAAGAGCATCCGCGCGTGACGAAGGTCAAACGAACTTCGCTCAAAATTCGCAATCCCGGGAACGCGCCCGACGACGCCGAAACCAAAGTCCTCAAAGCGTGGCAAAAACTCAAGGACCAAGGAAAGCCGCTGCCTCCGTTCACGCTCGAGTCGGTGTCGATGAACGAAGTGCGCTATTACAAACCGTTGATGGTTGAAGGCATGTGCCTCACCTGCCATGGGCAGCCGGCAGGCGACTTAGCGAAGACGATCAATCAAAAATATCCGAAAGACAAAGCGACCGGTTACAAGGACGGCGATTTCCGCGGTCTAATCCGCGTCTCACTGAAGCCGGAGAAAATCTGACGCGAGGAGCTCTCGCTCGAGCGGCCCGGCGCGCCGGGCCGCTCGAGAAGAACCGATCAGCTACGAGACGAGTCGTCCTTTTTCGGTAGGCTTGTCTTTCGAGCCTTCGATCGTTTTGCCCCTATTCAAAAAGCGTCCAAGAAAACCCTCCTTGCCGGTCTGAATCTGGACCGTTCGGGGCTTCGCGCTTTCGGCCTTCGGGACCGCGAGCTCCAGCACGCCGTTTTCATAGCGTGCTTCGATCTTGTCGACGTCGATCGCGGTCGGAAGCATGAAGGAGCGCTCAAAGCGTCCGTAATAACGTTCGCTGCGGCGCCCGCCTTCTTTCTTCTCATGCTTGCGCTCACCCGAAATCACGAGGCGGTTATCGACGACTTCGACCTTCACGTCGTCTTTCGAAACACCCGGCAGGTCGACGCTGATGCGAAAATGGTCGTCCTGCTCTTCAATGTCGCACGCCGGATTGAAGCCCATCATGGTCTGGCCCGTTTCGTCGTCCCAGGCCGGTGAAAAGCTTCGCATGAGTCTGTCCATTTCGTTGAAGACAGACCAAGGAGAATTCCCTCTCCAAAAATCAGGTACGTTTCTCATAAGTCGACCCCCTTAAAGCTCAATTTCCGCGCGCCGTGCGCGCGCGGGATAAGTTGGATTAATTTGTTCGTTCAGCTGACCTTATCCTGTGAACTTGAAATTTGCTGTCAAGTGGTTGCGTAAATTCCTTCACTTTAGCGGCCAGGCTTTTCAATTTGATACGCCAAGGGTCCGGCCGGACCGCTGTTGGCGCCGCGCAAAGTGCCCAAAACTTTTTCTGTTTTTCACATGCGAATATTTTTTTACTTTGTGGCCTTGACGAAACAATGTCCCGACAAAAATTAAAAATACAAAAGCAGCGAAGGGGAAGGCTGCTTTAGGCCTAGTTAGGCTCCAGCCGCCTGTCTCTTTCGATAATTCAAACGCTTTTTTGCTTTTAGGCAACGGGAACAATTTTTCGTAATGCCCGGAGGGAAAGGAGCAGTTAAATGAATTATCAATTCAATTTCGCCCACTTCAAACCCGACGACGACTTGCTCGTCGCGAGCCGCCTCGCGCTGGAAGACATCCTTGAAATTGCGCCAAGCGACGCCGTGCCAGTCGGCCGGCTTCTGCGCCGGCGCGACGGCTTCGAAGCGACTGTCGAAATTTTTTCGAAGGCAGGTTATTTCGTCGCGCGCGCGTTTGAGACGACGCCGAAGCATGCGCTTGAAGCCGTGAAGAGTCGTATCGAACGCAAGCTCAGGCATTGGAAACGCATTCGATTCATCGAAAGCGACATTTGGCCGGAGGTTGCCGCACGCCGACCCATCGGCGAATCAGGCCCGGCCGCGGATTCGGGAGGCCGCCATGAGAAACAAGTGCATTAACCGGAGTGTAAAACTGGCCGGCGTGATCGGACCGCAAGACACATGGACGCCCGAGAAGATCAGTCTTTTCACCGATAACGAAAACGAGTTCCCGATCGTCGCCGATGCGAAAGGCAAGCGCCTGGTGAATCTCATCGGCCAGCGGGTCGAGATCGAAGGAGAGCTATTCTACTCCTGGCGCAATAAGGACTTCGCACTGAAGGTCAAGCGCTTCGCTCTGCGCGACTTCGACGAACCCGACTACTTCGTTCGTATGACGGAGCCGGCGCTCCCATATTGGGAGCTGACGCCGGGCTACGCGTAAGGAGGGTCTCATGGGCGCGGCTAAAGTGCTTCATGGCCGGCACGAGAACAATTGGACCGATGAGTTTCGCGAACGCCGAGCGGCTCTCTCGATCTACGCTCGGCGAGCCGCGATCGTGTTTACTATATTTTTGATTTTCGTACTGTTTCCGATCTCGGCGTTCAAACACGCGATCGAAATGGATCAAGTTCCGCCGCAAGGGCCGGCCCGGCTCGATCCTGTCGACGCCGAGAATTTGATGCGTTTGTTGAACCTTTCGGGAACGCCGGCACCTCGGTGTGAGCCCGATCATGATCAAGGAGGATTCTATGAAACTTAATCCGTTCATGTACCGGGGTTTCGACCCCTCGCGCGAGCTGGATGACTCCGCGAACGGCGCGCTCGTTTCGGCGCTCATTCTATCGCCGAACGACGCAATTCCGTTCGGCTACATAGTTAAGGACCGGTCTCTTTATCGCGGCCACCTCGAAATCTGCTCGAGCCACGGGATTTTTTCGGCCTACGCGTCGAGCACCGACCCTGTCGTGGTCGTCGAGAAGCTGAAAGGCCGAATCTTGAAGCAGCTCAAACGCTGGAGAAAATCACGTTACTCGCCGCCCGGCCGGGGTCAGGCCGGCTTTGTAGCGCACGCTTGAGAAGAACTGTCACGGGAAAGGAGACGAACATGAAGTACGCCATTCATACCGAGGGTTTCGAGCTCACTGACGCCATCCGGGACCACTGGCTTGCGTGCATGCGCGATATCCAGAACGCGCTGCCCGACAAGCTCAGCGCTGATGCATTCTGCAAACAAGACGGCCCGAAGTCATTCACTTGCACGGTGACGGCTCATCTGTGGCGCCGTGACTGGGTCGTGAAACGCTCGGGTCCAGACCTGTACACCTTAATCAGCGACACGCACAAGAGTTTGGAGCGGCTCCTGCACAAAGCCAAGGAAAAGCGCAAGGCGCTTTTGCACAAAAGAGCAGCGCACGTGCGCGAACGGCCTTGGGAGGAGGTGCGCGCATGATTTCGGCTCTGGGATTGGCCGCCTCTTTGATCGCGGCTGTGCCCACGATGCTCGCGTACGCACTTATACTGTTGGCATCGGCCGCGCCTCTTTTGGGCCTGCTCTGGGCGCTCTGGCAGAACAGCCGGCGGGTCTTCGACGAAAGCCCCCGGGAGCTGGAGCCTCGCGGACGGGAGGCTGCTTAACTTTTCAGCACGTTCGAAACGAAACAAATTGAGTTTGGCGGCGTCCCGCTTGCGATCTTGAACAGATCTAAAAGAAGTTTTCGACGGCGCGGCACGATCCATTCGTAAATCTTGGCTCGTGATGGAA
>DASUEL010000761.1:0-3047 GCA_036275095.1 Bdellovibrionales bacterium | reverse complement strand
TCTCGATACGGATCAGTTCGCATGGACGATGTATTGTTTCGTCCTGGGTTATCACCATTTCAAACGCATGCTCGAGGACCCGAAGGCCGAGGAGCATCTTCGCAACTCGTTCGAGGGCCTCGTGAGAATTTCGCAGAACAGAGAAAACAGGAGTCAACAATGGAAGGCTTGAACATACCTGGTTATGGAATGCTCCTCGGCAGCCATTTTTGGTACGCTGCCGGTGCAATACTGTTTTTGGTGCTCGCATTCGGCTACAAGGGCGCCCGCCTCTGGCTCTGGTCGCTGCTGGGCCTCGTGGCGCTCGTCGGTCTCGCGGCGCCGCTCTGGTTGATCGGCGCAACCGTCGCCGTCGCATTGATATTCAACATCAAGCCCGTTCGTGCGGCGCTTGTTTCAAGCGTCGTAATGAAGGTCATGAAGAAGATTCTTCCGCACATCTCCGAGACCGAGCGCACGGCGCTCGAAGCCGGGGTCGTGTGGGTCGAAAAGGATCTCTTCTCGGGCCGCCCTGATTTCAAGACTCTGTTGAATGAGCCCTACCCGGAGCTCACGCCCGAGGAGAAGGCGTTCATGGATGGACCGGTGGAGAGGCTCTGCGAGATTCTCAATGACTGGGACGTCGTCGAAAAGCGCGAGCTTCCGAAAGAGTTTTGGGACATGATCCGCAAAGAAAAATTCTTCGGCATGATCATTCCAAAAGAGTACGGCGGTCTCGGTTTCTCGGCCCTCGCGCACGCCCAGGTCATATCAAAAGTGACCTCCCGCTGCGGAACGGCCGCGGTCACGATTATGGTGCCGAACTCGCTCGGCCCCGCCGAGCTTTTGATTCACTACGGCACCGAAGCCCAGAAGAAAAATTACCTGCCCAAGCTGGCCACGGCCGAGGAGATTCCGTGCTTCGCTCTGACCGAGCCCCAGGCGGGCAGCGACGCCGGCGCGATCGAGTCGAGCGGTGTCCTCTTCAAAGGGCCCGACGGCAAACTGCACATTCGCCTCAACTGGAACAAACGCTGGATTACGCTGGCCGCGATCTCGACGACGCTCGGGCTCGCGTTCAAGCTGCGCGACCCCGAAAATTTATTGGGCCGCGGGGAGGATCTCGGCATCACCGCCGCGCTCATTCCCTCGAAAACTCCGGGCGTGGTCATCGGCCGCCGGCACGATCCGCTGGGCATCCCGTTTTACAACTGCCCGACTCAAGGGCATGACGTCGTCATTCCCGTCGATCAGGTGGTGGGCGGCCTCGAAGGCGTCGGCCGCGGCTGGAAGATGCTGATGGAGTGTCTCGCCGCGGGCCGTGGAATCTCGCTTCCGTCGCAAAGCGCGGGCGGCGCGAAACTCGTCGCGCGCGTCATCAGCGCCCACGCCTCGATCCGCAAGCAGTTTGGGCTTCCGATCGGCAAGTTCGAAGGCATCGAGGAGCCGCTCGCGCGAATCGCCGGCTTCAACTATGCAATGGAGGCCATGCGCCGGTTCACGCTGGGCGGCCTCGACAAGGGCATCAAGCCGCCGGTCATCACCGCGATCGCGAAGTACAATGCGACCGAGCTCGGGCGCAAAATCATCAACGACGGCATGGACATCATGGGCGGGGCGGCCATTTCGCGCGGCCCGCGCAACACGCTCGCGAACATGTACTGGGCGACCCCGATCGGCATTACCGTCGAGGGCGCCAATATTCTTACGCGCACTCTGATCATCTTCGGCCAAGGCGCTCTGCGCGCGCACCCATACGCGTACAAGGAAGTCGCGGCCGCGGAGGCGAACGACCTCAAAGGATTCGACGACGCGTTCTGGTCGCACATCGGGCACGTCGTGAACAACCTGTTCCGCTCAGTGCTCTTGAGCCTCACGCGCGGGCGTTTGGCGGCCAGGCCGGTGAGCGGGCCCACCGCGCGTTATTACCAGAAGCTTTCGTGGGCGTCGGCCTCGTTCGCGATATTGGCCGACATCGCCATGGCCGCGCTTGGCGGCGCGCTCAAGCAAAAGGAGACGATCACGGGGCGTTTTGCCGATATCCTGTCTTGGATGTACATCGGCTTCTCGGTTCTTCGCCGCTACGAGGCCGAGGGCCGCCGTAAAGAAGATCTTCCGTTCGTGCACTATTCGATGAAGTACGCGTTCCAGCAGATGCAAATCGGCTTCGACGGCATCTTCGCCAATCTCGGCGTGCCGGGTTTGCGCTGGTTTTTCAAGGGCCCGCTCCTCGGCTGGTCGAGCGTCAACTCGCTCGAGGCGGGCGCGAGCGATAAGCTCGTGCATGAGGTCGCGCAGCTTCTGCAGACCGACGGTCCCGCCCGCGAGCGCCTGACGGAGGGCATCTATATGCCGAAGAGCACCGACGAAGCGGTAGCAAGGCTCGAGCACGCGTTCAAGGTGATCAAGAGCTCGGAGCTATCCGAGCGCAAGATCCGCAAAGCCATTGCAGAGGGCCGCATGGAGAAAAAGAAAGGCGCGGTCCTTTACGACGAAGCCCTGGCCAAGCAAGTCATCTCAGATGACGAGTACAAGAACCTGAAACTCGCCAACGAGGTGCGCTGGCAGGCCATTCAGGTCGACGATTTCTCGGAAGAGGAATTCAAAAAGCACAGCGGGAAGCTCGAGGCCGCGCACGCGCAGGTGACGCTGACGCCGGCCGCGAAGAAGCTGGTCGGAGTCTAACGGCTAAGCCTGCGGGGCGGTCTCAAAAAAAGAAGGGTTCGCGGTGACGCGAACCCTTTTTTATTGGCTGATTTAGCTTAGGCTTAGTGCGTGTGGCGGTAGGAGTAGCGAGCGTAGAGAATAGAAAGGACCGCGACGAGAAGGACCGCGCCGCTCACGCCCATCAAAGTGTTCCGGTCCCATTGTGCGACGGCATAGAGCGCGATACTTAAGAAGAAGAGCGGTCTGAGTTCGTAAATGTATTTTTCCATTCGGGCCCCCTCTTAAAGATACCCATTGTATAGGCTTTCAAAGAGCACGTTACATGCCACCCGGCGAGGCCTTTTGGGGCCGGCAGACGCATTCATTTTGAGCTGGCTGTCGACTCGGTGGAGAGGGGTGGC
>DASUEL010000760.1:0-2568 GCA_036275095.1 Bdellovibrionales bacterium | reverse complement strand
AGCTCACGGGCCTCTACCTGATGCTGTACGCGGTCGGGCGTTCCATCGTCGAGGAGTTTCGCGGCGATGAGATTCGCGGTTTCGTGCTCGACGGCCAATTGTCCACAAGCCAAGCGATTTCGGCTTTCATGTTCGCGGTGGGACTTGGGCTTTGCGTTTTGTCCCGCGCTCGCGCTTCGCAAAGTGCCGCGCGGCTGCCCAACCCCTGACCGACGGACCACCCTGTTAAACTCTTTGACGTTCGATTGCCAAGCTTCGCCACCCCGGCGAATTCGAAGTCCTTGGTCAATAGGTTGGCCTGCCGCGCCTGTATAGCGCACCGGAATTTGCAGACTATGCAGTCATCAAAACCAGGAACGGCCGAAACCGCAAATAGGTACAAAGCGCGTGACGAAGTACATTTTCATTTCAATCTTGACGATTTGGGCTCTCGCCCCTGCCTCGGTCTCGGCCATGTGTTCGGAAGCTGTCGGAAAGGAGGCGGCCACGGCCAACGACTGGGAGAATCCCGTCGCGCTTTATCCGCTCAAAGACGTATATGCGAACCTGGAGCCCGGGCGCACCGACGCGAACAAAGCGCTCTATCTGCACATTCAAGAACCACGTACCGCGCACCGCCGGACCACCCGCTCGGGCGCGGTGAAATACAGTGTTGATTCCTTTCGGTATCGGATCGTGAACGACAAATTCAAACTCGTTCGCGAAGCCGACATCTCTTCTTACGACCCGAAGACCGGCGAAGTTCTCTTTAGCTTCGGAGTTGATCCGAAGACTGGCAAAGAGATCATCATTGAGATCCCGAAAAACCTGAAGACCGGTGAGTATGAACCCATGCCCGCGTCGGTCGCGGCAAGAGATTTCGGCCTAGCCGAGCTTTCGGGCCAATACTCGACCCAGCTCGCGCGCAAGCTGCACACGGCCCTGACCAACGTGAAAAGAAAGCTTCCCGAGTTTCGCCAGCGATTTGCCGTTGTCTTAAACCACGCGCAGAATCAGCTTAAAGGCATGGTGAGATTTTTCGACGCGCGCCCGAACCCGCGGGAGGTTCCCTCGGATCCGCCCGGCGAACTTTTGTTGAAAGAGCTCAATGCCGATAACGATGGCTACGCGCACCTGTTAAGCGATCCCAACCAGATCGTATATGAGCTCGGAAGCTATCGCATTCGGGGCACACCGGCGGAAGCCAATGTCGCACGCGAGCTCATCGATAAGTTATTCTACAATGTCGCGGAGACAGCTGAGAACGCGCTCTTCCTGGCCTATGCCGCGAGCGCGGCCCACGTGCGAGCCTACCGCCATCGCTTCGGCATGCGCGTGGACAAGACTTTTTATTTCTATGCCGACGGCACCGCCCTCGTCGAAAACGCGTCTCTGACCGCAGAACAAAAGGCCTCGCTGGGAACGGCGAAAAAAGCGGCCCTCGAACGCAGCGGCGGAGAGGATCCGGTCATGATCGCGCGCTTGTACGCGACCTCCCAAGACATGATGACCGCGCTGAAACCGCGCTAGTCCGCCCGAGCCGCTAATATTAACGACTCGATTGCCCGAAAGGTCGTTTCAAACAATTTGTTCCGCTGCGCTTCGGATTTGGTCGTCGCGACAACAAGGCCGGCGCCGACGACCAGAGTGTGGATTTGGATCGATAAGGCTTCGACGTTGCCCACGGGCTTATAGAGACCGCGGCCGATGCACTCGTAGAGCAGAGTTTGAACCCGGCGGCGAGCGGTCGTGATGAAGTCTTCGTTGCTGAATGGCAATTTATAGGACGTCGTCGTCAGGTAGTAGAAGTAAAACAAGAAACTCGCGTGGCTTGGTTCTTCCCGGATCCATTCGAATGTACCGAGTATGTATTCGGCGAGACCGTTATAAGACTTCTTCTTCTCTGCTTCTTTCAGATAGGTCTCGATGAACCGCTGCCCGCGAGTGACGGCATATAGGAGGCCCGCCGTCGTCAAATCCATCTCGTCTTCGGCGAAGTTATAGCGAACGGTTCCAAACGCGAGCTTCGCGTGATCGGCCACCTTTTGCAGAGTTACGTTCGAAGGACTCTCTTTCTGACAGAGCTTCAGGTACGACTCGAGAATTCTGATTTGGGTCGGGCTAAACTCCACGCTCAATCCTAACGCCTTCTCGGCCAATACGTTGTCTACGCATTATACATTATCGGTAAAGATTTTATTAATTTTAGCAAAATAGTTATTAATTCCAACACACGACGTGGCGCGCTATAATCAGAGGTAACAAAGACAAAAACCGATCGGAGCCCCCAGTGCGCTCCGGTTTTGAATCCAAAGGAGTACGTATGAAGTCCGTAGTTTCTGTCCTATTCGCCCTGATCCTGATGTCAAACGCCGCCGAAGCTTGTCTTCAAGGCCCCGGCTCCTATGCCACCTCGCTGACCCTCCCGAGTGGCCGCGCCGTCGGTCAGGTGACCGAGGTCATCACGGCTGACAGAAAAAGCAGCCACACGGTCATCTATTTCGACGCTTCTGGCGTCGGCATTTCCGTCACCAAGACTGATTACAAAGGCCAGCAGCAGCCGGTGCGCTACGCGGTGCTCGGCATGTT
>DASUEL010000759.1:0-5222 GCA_036275095.1 Bdellovibrionales bacterium | reverse complement strand
ATTTCCGTTCACGCGACTGACGGGAACAAGGCCGGCCTTGAGGTGCACGTCACTCGCGCCAAGGGCCACGGCTTTGCTCAACATTTCGTTGAGTTCCATGGGTTTATTCTATAGAGACTGGGTGCTTGGGTAAACTCCTTGATCATCTTGCCACCGGTTTTCAGGTGGGCCGCTTGGGCCGCGCGCCCGGCACGCTGGGCACACTGTGGGGCATCCCACTGTGCTGGCTGTTCAACCAAGCCGGTCAGCTCGGTTACCTCTCCGCATCGATGGGCCTGACCTTGACCGCGATTTATGTCGCGGAGTGGTATGAAACGCAAAATCCCATGCAACACGATCACCCTGAAGTCGTCATCGATGAAGTGGCCGGCTATGTGATCACGATGGCGCTGGTTCCGCTCACCGTAGCGACGATCGCCGCGGGTTTCGCGCTCTTTCGGTTCTTCGATATTCTCAAGCCGTTCCCGATTTCATACCTCGATCGCAGGATCAAAGGCGGTCTGGGTGTGGTAACCGACGACATCGCGGCCGGTGTCGCCGCGAACATTCTCATGCAACTACTCTGTTACAATACAACGCTTTTGGGAACGTTCTAATGCAAGCTCTCGTCGAACGCATCTTGACGGTTTCTCGAGAGAAAAAATGGCGGCTCGCGCTCGCTGAAAGCTGCACCGGCGGGTTGATTTCGTCTCGAATCACGAGCGTGTCAGGCGTGTCGGAGTTCTTCTTAGGCAGCGTCGTTTCGTACGCGAACGAAGTGAAAATCGGCATGCTGGACGTGCCCGCGCCAATTATTAAAAGTGTCGGGGCGGTGAGCGCGGAAGTTGCCATCGCCATGGCAAAAGGTGTACAAAAACATATGAATTCGGACTGGTCATTGGCCGTCACTGGCATCGCTGGTCCGAGCGGCGGAAGCCCTGAGAAGCCTGTCGGGACTGTATGGTTCGGGATTTGTGGCCCGGGCTTTGAAAGAACCGAGAAGCAGCTCTTCAAGGGCACACGCCAAGAGATTCAAGAGCGTGCGGCTGTGCACGCTCTACGTGTTTTAGTAGAAGCAATGGAAGCACAGGGGTAGTCTCTGTGTAAGTAAATCGCGGATTCGCGGCGTGCGAATTCAACTAACATTAGGGTTTGCCTAGGGGCAAACCCTTGATTGGCAACCCCAATCAGGAGGCATCAGATGAAGACATCAGAACGAGAAATGAATCCCGACCGCGTTAAAGCACTCGACCTCGCTTTAGCGAACATTGAGAAGCAATTTGGAAAAGGCTCAATCATGCGCCTGGGTGGTAAAGACACTCTCGCGGCTGATGTCGGAGTCGTACCCACGGGCTCTTTGAGCCTCGACATTGCTCTCGGTATCGGCGGTCTCCCTCGTGGAAGAATTGTTGAAATTTACGGACCTGAAAGCTCAGGTAAAACGACTTTGGCGCTCTCGACCATCGCTGAAGCCCAAAAAATGGGCGGCGTGGCCGCGTTCGTCGACGCCGAGCACGCGCTCGACATCGGCTACGCGAAAAAGCTCGGTGTGAAAGTTGAAGACCTGCTGGTCTCTCAGCCCGACACCGGTGAGCAGGCTCTCGAAATCACCGAGACGCTCGTGCGCTCAGGCGCGGTTGACATTCTCGTGGTCGACTCGGTCGCGGCACTAACCCCGCGCGCTGAGATCGAAGGCGAGATGGGTGACAGCCACATGGGTCTTCAGGCCCGTTTGATGTCACAAGCCCTTCGTAAGCTGACGGCGAGCATCTCCCGCAGCAACACGACGGTGATTTTCATCAACCAAATTCGTATGAAGATCGGCGTGATGTTCGGCAATCCCGAAACCACGACGGGCGGTAACGCGCTGAAGTTCTACTCTTCGGTTCGCTTGGATGTACGCCGGGTGAATGTCATTAAAGAAGGCGAGAACGTCATCGGCAACCGCACCAGCGTGAAAGTGGTGAAGAACAAGATGGCTCCTCCGTTTGCAAAGATCGAGTTCGATCTCATGTACAACGAGGGCATCTCGCGTGAAGGCGACATTCTCGACTTGGCTGCCGCCAAGAACATCGTCGAGAAGTCGGGCTCTTGGTACAACTACAACGGCGAGCGCATCGGTCAAGGCCGTGAGAACGCCAAGCAGTACCTCAAAGACAACCCGAAAACCGCTGAGGAGCTGCGCCTGAAGCTGCTCGAGGCCCATGGCATCGGCAAGAAGAAAGCTAATGGCGCCAACGGCAACGGCGCGATGGAAGCCGCTCCGGCTCCGTCACCGGCCGCCGACGCGAAAGCGGCTCTCGAAAAAGAGTCGAAAGACGCGAAAGCCAAGGCGAAGGGCAAAGGCCACTAAGCCCAGTCAGTCCAATCAATTTAGAAAACAAAAAGGGAGCCCAAAGGCTCCCTTTTTATTTTCACCTGTTTCGTCGTTATGACGATCCGGTTTCAGTCACACGAGCATGTTTCAGCGTCTTTTCTCCCTGGGCTCGCGCGCGTTCTGCAAGGCCGTGAGGCGGTCGATGACGTGCTGGGGCGGCCGTGGGTACTCGGTGGCGTGCGGGTGGTACAGGACTTCAAGCTGAGGATCGAGGACTGAGAGCCCGATGTAATTCGCGCCGAGAATGATGAACTTGTAGACCTCGGGGTAGTCGACGGAGACCAGCGAAACCATTCCGATTTTGCTTTTGAAGTTGCCGCGAATCGGGGCATCAGCCCACGGCGAGTCTTCGGGCTCGCCGTCGTCGGGGAACTTTTTCGTGATGCCTCGGATGAAGGCTTCGAACGCCGGCGCGGGTTCGGCCTCTTCGGCGTAGTAGCGCTCGAGCTCCGAGTCGATGAAGGCTTGGGCGGAGTTGAAATCTTTGAGGCTCAGATCGTGCACGAATTCAAGAACATAGCTCATGCGGAAGTTGATAGCCGCCAGTGGCTCGACTGTAAAGCTCCGTAAACACGGCGATGCCAATTTTGCGTCTCGTGCTCCAGCTCGAAAATATTGGAGGTTGGGGGCACGATAAAATGCTTAGACCTGGCATCTGTTGCAATTGATCGAGCCTATGGGAGTACGGACGATCGCCTTCATATTGGCCGTGGCCTTCGCGCAGCCCGTTCTGGCGAATACATGCGGATTCGCGGCCGCGCCCGCCGTCGGGGCGGCAAAGACCGAATTGCGTGTTCGTTCTTTCGCGCGCTGGACCGGCATACTCGCTCAGTTTGGGCTCGAAGCGGTCACGCATCGAACGCCTGAAAGCCGCCTCGGCCTCATACAGAAATATTATAAGCAGTACGGCTCCGAACTGACGCCTTCGCGCCTCGCGACGCTGCTCAAGAGCAGCTACATGATCCCGCGCTCGGAGCGCGCCGCCGCCGACGCGCAGGCGATGCTCGATATCGTTCTCGAATCGCTGCGTAGCGGCCGGGGCACGATTGAAGAGCGGCGCCTGCTCTTTCATGAAGCCGCAAGCAAGCTGCCCGCGGCCGTGACCGAAGGCGGCCGATTCAATGCGGCGGGTGAGCGGCTTTTGCGAGCGGCCCAGCTCGTATGGCCCGACGGCTCGCATGTCTTGCGTTCGGCGTACTCGGTCATCTCGAATGCCGTTCGCGCGTCGAGCGAGCAGACGCTCTCGGTGCTCGAGGTTTTTCGTGTCGAGTCGCTCAAGCACGATGCGGCCCAAGTCGAATGGTTCGCGAAGGAGTTGCTGGACATGGCCACTGAGTCGAAGCATGCGCCGATTTCGCGTGTGGACGCGATCCGCGTTTTGGCGAAACGCTGGGGCGACGTCGAGCGGGAGCTGGTTGTTGTCGACGACTCACGGCCGGCCCAGATTTTCGCGACCACGATGAAAAATCAGAATTTCGAGCAGAAACGCCCGCTCGACTCTTACTATAGAAGTCTTTACGGATTCAAGAAACGCCTTCAGCATTTGGTCGACGGCCAAGTCTGGATCGATGTCGGCGCCGGTGCGGGGCGCGCGATCCATGATTACCTGGTGAGGACGTCTTCTTTCATAACCTCTGCGACGGCGATTGCGATTAACGCCGAGTCGCCGAAGTTTCTCGCGTTTATCGAGCGCATTGAAGAGTACCAGGCCGCCAAATTCAAAAATATCATCAGCCGCGTCGAGGACATACCGGCTGGCAGTCTGCCGCGCGCGGACGTGCTCACCGACTTTTACGCGGCCGCGTCTTACTCGTTGCGCTTGGATGCCGTACTCGGCCGGTATCTCGAGTTCCTGAGAGTCGGAGGAACCGCGCACATCTACCTTGCGACGGGACAATCGGAAATACGTTTGCGCGGCCAGCCCATTTCCGCCGCTGAATGGCTGGCGTTGGGCCGGGGCCTGTCTGTTGAAGGAACCGAATCGCACAAAAGCATCATTACCTCGATCCAAGTCACCAAAATATCCGAAGATGCGAACGTACATGCCTTGGTCACGACGTCTTACGAGGCCGGGTTCCCTCCAAAACGTGTGACAGAAGTCGTGATTTTGCCAGAGACGCAACAATGAAAAAGCTCGCGGCCGTATTGCTGGCGCTCTCAGCTTCACAAAGCGCTTTTGCATTGGACTGCGCAAATGCCGGCGGGCGAGTGGTCAAGTACGTGGCCGCCGGCAAGGGCATTTCTTATTTGTCCGTAAGCGAGATCGGAAAGATGACCAAAGCTTTGAACCAGAATGCCGCGGTTCCGCCCTCGAATTACAAGCAACCAAGAAGCCGGCCGCTCGAGGGTACGTTCGACTCCTACAATGGACGTCTATTCGATACTGCCAATGGACGAAAACTTCAGGACATGATTGAGCCCGGAGACATCGTCTTAGATATCGGCGGCGGCACAGGCCGCGCGATGTTCGAGCTGGCTTTGCAGACTCTCGCGCGCGTCTTCGTCATCAATACGCAAAGATATTCGAAACAATCGCTTGTCGAGGCGGCGGGCGCTGATCCCGGTGCGCGCTTCCGTTTCTTGAGTGGCTTCGTCGAAGACATTCTTCCGCGATTTAAAAACCGAGCGAAGCTGATTGTCGACATGTGGGGTGCATTTTCCTATTCTCCGGCTAAAGCCGAAATCGTCGAGGCTGTCTACGCGGCGCTGAAGCCCGGCGGGCAGGCCGTGATCTACGTCGCGGCCGCAACCTACGAAATCTACGTGAACACCCCGGCTGGCAAAGTACGTTTCGTCGAGTGGCTGGTGACGACTTACCCTGGGCTGTTTAGTTTGCGGCCCGCGACCGCCGCGGCTCATGAAAAGG
>DASUEL010000758.1:0-2259 GCA_036275095.1 Bdellovibrionales bacterium | reverse complement strand
TTCAGGTCCTGATACGGCTGAAACGCACGAATGCGCTTGATGACGCCGGCATACTTGGCCGGATCGCTGTCTTGCGTCCGCGTCCAGTAGGCCACGGCGGTTTCATTGTCGATTCCACAAAACTGAATGAGCGCCACCGCCGACACGAAACCCGAAGCATGCCAGCCGTTCCAGCAATGAACGTAAACTGGTCCGTTGCTCTTGGGTGACTCGATCGTCTTGTGAACAGCCTTCAATATCGGGTACAGGCCATCGCCCTTGAGCGGGTCGACACTCGCATAGTCGAGCCGATTGCTCGAATCGCGAAACGAGTCGCACGTCACGTTCGTGCGCGCTTTCTCCCAGCCCGTTTTATAGGTATAGAACACCGACGTGAAGCCCTCTTTACAGAGGTTCTCGAGCGCGTCGTCCTGCAATGGATTCGTATTATTCCGGGGGTTCACACGGTGCTTGTGATTGTTGCCGCCCCCTCGATAAAGCACGCCGTTCAGAACGACACGGAAATTGCGCGTCCCGTACAAGCGCTCATCGCCGTTGCCTTTTCCGTCGGTCTTCACTTGCACGGCATCTTTGAGGCCATAGCGTTTGGAGTAGACATCGGCAAGCTCCTCGACATCGGCGGCCATCGCGCTGACCGCGACGAGCAGCGCAACCGAGGCGCCCACGAACATCATCGCGCGCGCGGCCAGAGTCTTTTTACCCGAGCTCTTCTTGCCGCCTTTGGCCGCCGCTCGTTTCGAAGACGAGCCCTTCGCCGGTTTGGCGGCATCCTGCTTCACGTATTTCTTGAGCACCGAGGCCTTCTTCAGCGCCGCCTGCTTCGTCTGCTCGACAAATGCACTGATCTTTTGAGCGATTGCGCTAGCAGGGCTGTTCTTCGAGCGGGTCTTCCGGGACTTGGCCGAGTTCAGGTTCGAGCGCGCCTTAGCCATTTGAGCTCCTTTTATTCATGATTCGCCATTTGGCGAAGTCTTCGCGAAAGCCATCGTCTTAGCAAAAGGAGGGCCGTTCGCAAACTTGGCACCGGACCGCGAGCCCCAATCGGACGAAAAACGAAAGGCCCGAAATTGTCACCGGGCCTTCTCAATTATTCTTTTTTCAATCGGTGGAGGTCAGAATTTCACGGCACTCAGGCCGCCTTCCACTCCACCCGCTCGAGTGGCGAGAGATAGGAGTTGAGCTCCTCTGTAAAGTGGAGCGGGTTTATGTGCTGTGACATCAGCGCCACGCCATGAGCGATGACCTGATTTTTCTGAAACGCCTCTTCCGCCACAGTGCGCAGGTTTTCGCTCAGAGGGTGGAACACGAGGTGTCCCAAACCCACGCCGTAGACGAGGCCCATGAACGCCGTGCTCAAAGCCGGCATCCACGTGAAAACGGGGGTCAAGCGGAACGAAGGACCCCACGCTTCGAAAAAGGGCGGATTCAGGAACACGTGCATCGTGCCCACGATGGTCGCGACGAGGCCCGCGACGAACGCGTACCGCGCCAACGAGCGCAGCTGACGGGCTTCACGAAGCTCACGGTCGTACAGCCATTGCGCACGGGTCAACAGCACATTTTGAATCTTGTCTGGCGGAATGATGCCCTCGAGGAGAAGCGTCATCGACTCGCGCATGAACGGATCGCGCGACTTGTTGACCATTTCTCCGAGAACCATTGAGCGGCTGCGAAACGCTTCATTGAATTTCGAAAGCTCTTCGACAGTCTTGCGGCCGCTGGTATGACGACGCACAAATAGACGAGCCATCATGGCTGGCAAGAACGTGGTGACGAACGGCAAACGGTATGAAATCACGGCGCCGACAAAGGCTCCACCCACGACCATCGCGAACGCCTTCAGGTTCCAGAGCATGGTCGCATCTTCCACGGAAACCCAGGCACCCCAGTACAGCAGGGCAAAGCCGGCAAGTATCGATAGGAAGTTCATATGCTCTCTCCTTAAAAGAAGTAAGTCACGCCCAGCAGCGCACGCGTCGAGTAGCCGATGACGGCAACCGATGAAAATCCATAGCCCGACGTCGCACCGATGTGCGCTTCAATTCCGAAATCACGGTCAATTTGCCAGATGGCTCCGCCGCAAACTCCGACGTCCACCATGCTGCTCACCACTTGCAGTACTTTTCCGAGGGAGCGAACGATAACTTGCGAAATGCCGGCGTCCCAACCCCAGTAGTAGCGAAAGCGCGGGTATGACAAAATCCGGTAGGCCTCGTCATTGCGGTCGAAATACATGCCTTTGGAGTTGATATAGAACCG
>DASUEL010000757.1:0-5242 GCA_036275095.1 Bdellovibrionales bacterium | reverse complement strand
ATAGACAGCCGAAAAACGATCTAGGCGCGGCTCATACGCGGCGCCGCCTTTGCACTTTCAGCTTCTGGATAACCTTATGGTGAAACCGGCTGGCGCATTTCTCTTTCTATTCGCTCTCTTGATGTTCGCGGCACCCGCGCGCGCGGAGACGGCGGTCTGCAAAGACGCGAAAGCGGCGGCGCAATCGTTTTTCGAGGAGCTCGATCGCGAGCTCAAGACCTGCATGAAGGACTGCGGCCGCGAACGCATCCCCGCGCAACGGGACGAGTGCCAAGCCTCGTGCCGCAACACCCACCGCCAGCGAAAAGAGATTCGCAAAGAGTCGGTTCAGATCGCGTGCGCGAAACCGGAGGCTCCGCCCGCGCCGGAGCCAATCGCAGTCAACCCTCCGAAGCCGCGCCATGTGACCCATGATTGTTTCGGGCCCGACGGACGCCGCAGAAAGTGCGACGGCCAGCCTCATGCCGGCCTACACGACGATTTCAACAGCGAAATCGAGACCGCGAATCCCCTCGGTTCGCAATAGACCCGCTCGAAACGGGCATCGGCCGCGGAATGAATAAAAATGGAAATGGCGTGATCATCGGCTCATTCGACGGCGCCGGAAGCCACTACAGCGTCCCCTTGCGCCGCCGCGCTTACGCCCGGTAACCGTCAGAACAAGAATTTTCGGAACGACACGCTCGAAACGATTCCGAGACCGACCATCGTGGTCAGCATGCCCGAGCCGCCGTAAGAGAGCAGCGGCAAGGGTACACCCACGATGGGCAAGATGCCGGTCACCATCCCCACGTTGATGAACATGTGCCAAAAGATGTAGCTGAGAATGCCGACGACCAGGAGCGCACCGAATTTGTCGCGCGCTTGGGATGCGATTCCCGTTCCCATCAATAGCAAGACGCAAAACAAGCCAACCGTCGTGAGACTGCCGACGAAACCGTGCTCCTCGCTCAGCACGCTGAAAATGAAGTCCGTATGCCGTTCCGGTAAGAACTCGAGCTGGGACTGCGTCCCCTTTCGAAAGCCTTTTCCGAGGAAGCGGCCGCTACCGACCGCGATCTTCGACTGAATGCTGTTGTAGCCCGCGCCCCGCGGGTCTTTGCCCGGCTCCAAGAACGTGAGAACCCGCTGTTTCTGGTACTCCTTGAGGCCGAACGACCACGCCACCGGCAGCGCGACCGCGACGATGAGCGCACAGATGACCAGAATGCGCCGGCGCACGCGCACGAACAACAGCATCGTTCCGACCACGGCAAGCTGCATGATCGCGGTGCCGAGATCCGGCTGCCGGGCCGTGAGCAGAAACGGAATGGCCAAGAGCGTGAGCGGCCACAGAAGATCGCGCACGCCGAGCCCTTCGGGCTTGCTCTTGCCCGCGAGATAGCGCGCCAGCACGATCACCAGCGCGATCTTCATCGTTTCGGACGGTTGATAAGGGATGGGTCCGAGATCGATCCAGCGGCGCGCGCCGTACGACACGCGCCCGATGAGCGCGACGAGCACGAGGAACACGACGTTGATCAGATAAATGAGATACGCGACCCGGTAGAGAATCTGGTATTCGATGAAGGTCAGCGTGATGTAAACGCCCCACGCGATCGTGAGCCACATGATTTGATTGATGAAAAGGCGGCTCAAGCCCACGGCCTGCAAGCCGTGCGTGGCGCTGTAAAGGTTGATGAGGCCGACGAGGTTCAGCGCGAGAACGACGAGCGCGAAGTTAAGGTCGAATCTGCGAAACAGCGTTCTCTCTTCGACTTGCATCGTGAGGGCCATTACTCTTCTCCTTCGGCCGGGGCCGGCAGCTCGGGCTCGACCTTCGCGGGCTGCGCCTTCGCTTGCCCCTTCTCAGGCTTGATCCAATCGGGATGAAACTTCTGGAAATAGGCTTGCATCACGTCCCGCGCGATGGGTCCGCCCCCCGAGGAGCCCGCGCACGCGTGCTCAGCCAAGACGGCGACGGCGATTTCGGGATCGTTGGCGGGCGCGTAGCCGACGTACCACCCGTGGTGGCGCTGCCGCATCGGGCGCGCATCGCACTTCGCGAATACCTGGTCGGCCGAGAGCGAGAACAGCTGCACGGTTCCGGTCTTGCCCGCCATCTCGATGCCGGGGATCTTCCACCATTTTGCGGTGCCGCGCTCCCCGTTATTCACCATCTGCAAGCCCTTCTTCACGATTTTGAAATTCTCAGGACTGATGTCGGCGACCTGTTTCACGAACTGCGGCTCGTTCTGCAGCACGACTTTTTCGTCGAGCCCGACGATCTTCTTTACGACGAATGGTTTGTGCACCTTGCCTTCGGTTCCGATGATCGAGAATGCCTGTACCAGCTGAATGGGCGAGGCGAGCATGAAGCCCTGCCCGATGGCATTACTCAAGTTCTCGCCCGGTTGCCACTCTTCTCCCAGCGCGCGCTTTTTCCAGTCCGTCGTGGGCACGAGGCCTGGAACCTCGCCCGGAAGGCCGATGCCGGTTTTCGCGCCGAGCCCGAGCATCGTCGCGTACTTCGCGATGCGGTCGATGCCGAGCGCGATGCCGACGCGGTAAAAATAAACGTCACATGATTGCTCGAGTGCTTTGTATACGTTGACGGCGCCGTGGCCCTGGCGCAAATGGCAGTGGTAGCGCCTACGGCCGAACTGCATGAAGCCAGGGCAATGGTAGGTCGACGCCGGCGTTACGACGCGCTCTTGAAGCGCGGCAAGCGCCACGATCGCCTTGAACGTCGAGCCCGGTGGCGTGTGCGTCTGAATGACTTTGTTGCGCAGAACCTGAAAGGGATCATTCACGAGCTCCGTCCAAAGCTTCGGCGAGATCCCTTGCGAAAACTCGTTGGGGTCGTACGACGGCGCGCTCAGCCAGGCCAGCACTTCGCCGGTTTTGGGGCTCATCGCAACGACCGCGCCGATTCTTTTGTTTTCGGTGATCGACTTGTACGCGGCCGCTTGCACGTCGGCATCGATAGTGAGCGTGATGTTCTGGCCGGGCTCCGCTTCGATGAACTCGGGCATCCCTTGCAGGAGCTCGGTGTCTTGCGAGGCAGCCGCGCGCCCGTGGGCGTCGACCTGTACGAACTCGAGGCCCTTCACGCCGCGCAGCTCGTGATCGAAAACATGCTCGAGCCCGCTCTTGCCGACGATGTCGCCTTGCTTGAGCTTGTCTTCGGCCGCGCGGTTACGGTTTACGCGCGCGAGCTCATATTCCGAAATCTCGCTCACGTAGCCAAACAAGTGCGAGCCGTTTCGCTCCATATGATAGCTGCGGGTGATGGCCATTTCGACGTCGAGCCCCGGATAGTCGATCTTCAGCGGCTCGAGCCGCGCGACTTCATCCATCGTGAGCGCGTCTTTGATCTTCACCGGCCAATAGGCGCCGTTCTTTCGGCGGCTGCTCTTCACTTTTTGAACGATCGTGGCCGCGGGGATATCGAGCTTTTCGGAGAGCACCTTCGCGATCGCGTCGAGATCTTCAACGTATTGAGGAACGATCTTCGCGATGAAGCCGGGCCGGTTGTCGACGAGAATCTTTCCGCCGCGATCGAGTATCATACCGCGTGGAGCCGGCTGCTCCGTCTCTTTGATTCGGTTTTTCTCGGAGAAGAGGCGCAGCTCGGACCCCTTCACGATCTGAAGGTACCATAGACGGACGGCAAAAATGGCGATCGCGCACACGATCACGACGTACATCAGCCGGAAGCGCGGCGAGTACTCCTTCACCTCATCCGGATCGGCGAGAAAATCACTCATTGATTCTCCAGGTCTCGTTCGCTTCTTCTCTCATCAGGTCGTCAATCCATTCGTATAGCGGGAACAAAAACAACGCGGCCAGCGTGGTCTCGCACATTTGAAGTCCCCAGCGCACCAGATCGGGGCGGGTCAGCGGGTTGGGCTCGAAGTAAAGCGAGAACAAAATCTGCAAGACATAAAAAGACGGAACGCTCGCGGCGCAAACCAGCATGAAATAAGTCGGACCGTTCCAAAAAATCCGGAGACGAAAGAACCGGCCCGCAAAGAACATCGTGAGTATCAAGAGAGTCAAGAGACCTTCAGGCATCGACGTGAATACCGACAGCGCGAGTGAGACCAGGTAAACCGAAACGAGCCCCTCTCCCATGTCACGATACAAGGACAAGTACACCACGAGCGTCAGCCACACCATCGGCGGCGGAATCGAGCCGAACAGATGATACCAGAACGACGTCTGGAACCCCGCCATTAGAAGGGCGATCAACATGAAGATGAGGAGGCGCAGGATCTGGCGCCGCCGTTCGGTCATCATGACCCGTCCTCGGATTGAGCGCCGGCCGTGGCCGGGGCCGCCGGCACTGCATCCGGCGGCTTCACGACGGCCGCGGGCTCCGGTTTCGCCTCAGGCTTTGCTTCCGGCTTGCTCTCCGGCTTCGGCGCCGGCGTGGCCTGCGGCTTGACGTCGCCGGCAGGCGTGGCCTTCGGCTTGTTGGCATTGTTGACGGCGATCAGCTTGTCTTTGTCTTCGCCCTTTTTGTCGGGCTTCACATCGAGCATGTTCTCGGCGGGTGGCGCCTGCTGCGCGACCGGCGCCGGGACGAAGTGATTGTCGTCGATTTTTTCGTTGTTGACGTGCATGACGATGAAAACTTCCTCGAGCCGCGACGGATCGACCACCGGCTGCAGATCGACTTTCTGATCGATGCCGAAGTTCTTCTTTTCGACATGAACGACCACGCCGATGGGAAAACCTTTCGGAAAAATGTTGTCGAGGCCGCTCGTCACGACGAGATCGCCTTCTTTGACGTCGTCGGCCCGGTGCAGATATTTGAGACGGCAGCGGTCGATCGCCTTGCCTTCGACGATGCCGCGGGCGCGCGAGCGCTGCACGATCGAGTCGATGACGGCGTAACGGTCGGTCAGCACGAGAATCTTCGACGAGTGCGGCTCGAGCGCGAAGATGTAACCGACGACGCCTTCGAGCGTGATGACGGCCATCCCCTTTTTCAGCCCCTCTTTTTCTCCGCGATTGATGCGAATCGTGGCGTGATCGCCGAGCAGATCGAGCCCTGTCACACGTGCGGCGAGCAGCTTCATCGGCGCCTTTTGCTGGAAACCGAGAAGCCGATTGAGCCGTTCGTTCTCCATTTTGAGCTCCGTGAGCTCGCCCAGTTTGGCGCGAAGCTCGGCGTTTTCTTTCGCGAGCAACCGGTTGTTTCGTTTGACGTCGATTAAATTGAGATAGAGCGCGGCGGTGCCGCGGATTTCATGAC
>DASUEL010000756.1:0-6062 GCA_036275095.1 Bdellovibrionales bacterium | reverse complement strand
GGGCGATGAATTTCTAGAATTTCACGCGTTTGAGAAAGCCGTCGGGCTGCAGAGGCCCAAACTCCCTGGACGTCGATACGACGATTCCGAGCGTTTCAGTTCTATGCAGCGATCCGTGGACCGCTTTTAAACCGAAGAATTTCGTTAAAAGGTGCAAGGTGCGGTTGGCGAAAACGTAGCCCAAGACCGGGTTCACGAGCACGGAAGCCTTTTGCTCGCTGTTGATGTGAAAAGCCTCCCATGCGCGCACGAAGGCGTTCGGATAAGCCGTATCCAGCGTGGCTTCGAAATATTCTTCGAAGCGCAGTACTCGTTTTTTCGCGAACAGGGGATACTGGCTGAACGGATCCTGACCCCGGATGATTTCATAGCGCACGGTGCGGGCGCCAGGGTCGATCGCCGCCCGCGTGACGCCGCCGAGCGAGTGGAACTCGACCGTGTTGGGCGCGGCCAGATAAAACGCGCTTTGAACGCCTTCGACGCGGGCCATGTCGGAGGCAAGCTTCGGCCGCGACTCTTCGAGGCAATACATCGCCGCAAACGATAGAATCTCCGGAAATACGAATGCGACGTCGGTCTTTTCCTTGAGAGTCTCGCGCACGTCCCAGCCCATTCGCTCCAGACTCTTGGCCGGGAGAATCGGTTTAGGGGAGAGAAAGGCGTTGCCGTGGTCGCTGATCAAGATCACCTCGAGCGGCTGCCCGCGCTCCTTGAGATGCCGTTCGCGAATGCGTTTGATGCGTTCCTCGAGAAGGTTCAAGAACTCCATGATGTTCTGTTCACCCTTCGTGTGGGCGATCATGTCCGTGTTCAAGATGAACGCCTTGAAGTCGCGCGATTTGTCCGAGGCGAAAAACTCCTTTTCAAGCTGGTTCAGCCAATAGACCGAAGTCGTGACCGACCACGCGATCGACGCGAGGTGCGCGACGAAGCCTTCGGGTTTGAAATCAAAAAAATACTCGTATTGCGGCGGGCTCTGTACCTGATCGATCAAGCCGCCGATGATATGCCCCCGGGCTCCGTCGGCGTGGGTTTTGTCCCAGTCGAAATGCTCTTTTGTGTACGAAACCTCAACTGGTACTCCCAGGAGCCTGGCCCAGTTGGGATCCGAAATCGACGGAAACGTGGCGACCATGGGGGCCACCGGTTCGAACTCTCGAAAATGGCCGCCGGATTGGAGTTTTTTGAAGACATCAAAGCCGACGCCGTCGAGGCCAATAAATAGTATGCGCGGCCGCGTTTGAGCCGTGCTGGGCCTGTCCTGAGGCGGCTTCGCGGCCAAAGTGGGCTTTGAAGATGATGAGCTGCACGAATTCAAGGCAGCGAACAACGTCAGAAAGAGTGGAATGAAGAGCCAGCTGCGAATCCCGGAATGCATGCGAAAACGATAGTACACGGGGCCGGGCTAAACTGAAAGCGAGGCGCTCAAAACGCGCCCCGCACCTGATGAAACATAATATAACTTATCAGAACAGCGTGTCGATTTAAGACGGAATCCGGAGGGCCCGGATTCCGCCTGTCACCGGCTGCATCTTACTGTTATCGGCGATCCGGCCGGCATGCGAGCTCTAGCTTTGCTGTTCTGGCGCCGGAGCCTGAGCCGCTGTACTCCACGAGAACGACGCGTCCGCCGAGGCCCATGAGCATTTCGGAATCGACGGTCAAGGTGGTCACGGTGCCGTCCGGCTTTTTCTCCGTGAATGACCTCGTCCGGGTGAGCTCGACCTTCGCGGGATTCACGGCGGCGACCGCCAGGCTATGAGCCATGACGAGTGTCGCCGAGTAGTCGTTGAGTACGAGCTCAAGGCGCGGGCCCTGCATCCCCGTCTCCGCCATCCAGCATTCAAAGAATTTCGGCGCAAAAGGATTAGCGCTTGCGAGCTGGGTGACGAGAACGATTGAAAGAGCGGTCAGGACTGATTTCATCGGACTCTCCCTCAGCCTTCAAACGCCGTCGCACGGCACTGGTATTGATCGAGCACGGGCATGCCGTTACCCATGTAAGAGAGCTGAATCCGGCCTTTGTTGGTTTTACGGAGGCTGACCGGAACGAAAAGCAGTCCACCGGTTCGGCGGAATTTTTTGTCTTCGTATTCACGCACGCTTTCGCTGAGGTTTCCGGCATACAAGCCGTTGAAAGACTCATTTGGCCCCGTCTTCAGCACGGCGGAGCGGTTGCGGAGCCATAGCGTCGTGGCCCGGTCCCAGAGCGGCTTTTCATTAAAGACAGGGGCGCATTCATAGATCGTCGCTTTGTCAGGAACGACCAGATCTGCATTGAGAATTTGGGTGAAAAAGACCGCGGACAGGGCGAAGAAAATCTGTTTCATTGGGGCTCCATTCGTTAAGTGTTGAATCGTTAAATGTTGACTCAGCCTTCAGCGCCGAAGGCTACGCAGCGGTACACACGAAATGTGGGCTGGCCGCCGATTTTGAAATTGTGAAAAACCTTTCCGCGACGCGCGCGAAAGAGCGAGTCCTCGAGCACGAGCGTTTCGCTGCCCGCGACTCCCGGCTGGTTGTAGTACGCGATGATCTGGTGAGCGCGGCCGTCGGGCTTGTTCCCTTGACCGTCGAAGATCACACGCTCGTCCGCCGTCAGCGTCGCGCGGGCGCGGCTCAGGCGAAGCGTGTATTCAGCAGACATGATGGGTTGGCCGTTGAATTCGATGTTGCACTTGTAAAGAACCGCGGGATCAGGGCGCAAAACATCCGCGCTCGCGGCGCAAACCGAAAACGCAGTCAAGGCGGCGCACACTACGGATTTCATATGAGGCTCCTATTTTCAAAATGGGAGCCCGACGTATAGCACGGCACCTCTCCCCGCTTAATGGGCCATTCGCCCCATTGAAAAGAAGTGAATTCACCGGGTTAGCCGCGTGAATCGGCGGCGCACAACTTATTCAAATTTGCGGTATTTTCATGGAAATGAATCTCGCACTTCCGACACAAGTCAGTCCCGGCCTTGTCTTGAACAACAATCTGCCGCGGGAGCTAGAGCTTCCACTCTTTGAAGCCGGCTTTTTGCGCTTTCGCCAGATCACCGGCCGGGATTTCGTAGACGTTCAGCTGGCCGGTGTCGGCCCCGCACATTTGAATGCGCATCTTGCCGTCGTTGGCCTTTTCACGCGCAAGCACCTTGATGCCTTTGAGCTGCTTTTCCATGTCGGCAAGCTCGATGCCTCCGCCCTCGCACTGTTTGCTGCCGTCGGGCTTGTACACGCGCACGGTCCCGGTCGGTTTGGGAGCTTGCGTGCCTGGCTGAGTGGCAGCGACCTCGGCCGAGGGGCCAGTGCCCGGCGCTCCCGTGTCTTGCGCCGAAGTCGCTGGCGTTTGGCCGGCCGTTTTGGCCTGTTCGCGGCACTTGCCGGTCGTGCAGGCCACGCCCGCCAACAGAGCGAGCGCGATGATTGCCGTTGATTTCATTAGAACCTCACGCGGACAGGACGGGTTTGAGATTCGAGCTGCCACTTGAACGCAAGTGAGAACAAGTTGCCCTCGTTGCTCATAACGTAAACGTGGCCGGTCTTGGGATCAATGGCCGGCGCGGCGTTGACACCGTGGCCGGTTTGGAACTGCGCCACGTCTTGCCCCGTTTTCGCCTCGACTACGCGAAGCGCGCCGTCGCTTTCACCGTAAACCAGGTTGCCCTCAAAGAGCACCGGCTGCGTCGCGATGCCCGACTTGAGTTTCCTCTCCCAAATGATTTGCCCCGTCGCACGGTCGACCGCTTTCACTTTGCCGTTGCTGGTCGCGTAGTAAACGACGTTGCCCGCGACCGTCACCGGAAACGCGCCGCCGTCTTCGATGCGCCAGATGACCTGGCCGTCGGTGCGGCTCAGGTTGTAGAGATAGTTGTCGTAGCTCGAAACGTAGATGTTCTTCGCGTCGACCCATGGCGAGGCATCGATGTCTTTGAACTTCGGGCTTGTCCCAAGCTGGCGCTCCCAGAGGAGCGAGCCGTCGTCGGCGTGTATGGCCGCGAGAAAGCCGTCGCTGAATCCGATATAGAGAACTTTGTCGAAAACCGCAGGCCGCGTTCCGCCGCGAATCGAGAGATCGGATTGGCTGGTACGAGTGTACATCCAGCGCTGCTGGCCGTTGTCGGAATTGAGCGCGTAAACCACGTCGTTGCCGCTCAGGAAGTAAACCGTCTTGTTGTGTACGAGCGGCCCCGCGAGATTCTCCACCCGGGTCGGAAACGCCCACGCCATGCGGCCGGTGAACGCTTCGACGGCGTAAAAGTGCCCGTCGCTTGCCCCGAAGTACACTTTATCGTCGACCACCTGGGCGCCCGAGGCGACCCCGCCGCGAATCTTCAGGTTCCAGGCCGTCGTGGCTTCATTGCGGTTGATCGCCACGATGCCGTCGGTGGAGTTACCCTGAAGAACCAGGCGCTCCGCGATGACCGGAGTCATCTGGTGGGCGTGCCGGTAGCCTAGATGATCGCTCGAGATCGTGCTCAGCGCCCAGTTGCGCTCGAGCACCAGCGAGCGGCTGTCGAGATTGTTCGGTGAGAGCGAGGCGCAGCCTGAAAGCAAGGCCGCCAACGCGAGAGTGGTCAGGTAAGATTTCGTCACGCTTATCCCTTAGGCTGCGGCCGTTCGGCCAGAATGAGGAACTTCTTGGCGGCGCGGCCCGCGTCGGTCTCGCCATGCGAAGCCACGGCTTTTTTGTACAGCTCCACCGCCTTGTCTTTTTTGTTGAGCTTTTCGTAGCAGACGCCCGCCTTCACGAGCGAATCGCCGTGCCAGATCGAGAGATTCGGGTTGTTGATCACGCGCTCCCATTCGCGAACGGCGCTCTCGCAGTCGCCCTTTTGCGCCAGGACCTTGCCCTTTTGACTCAAGTAAGCTCCGAGCAAGAGACTCTGACCGCGCGAAGGCTCTTTGTTTTTTTCGAAGAGCTGGACCGCTTCGTCGGTTTTCTTTTCATCGAGGAGCACTTGCGAAGACTGCAGAACCGCGATGTGCGACGCGGCCGTGCCCGGGTAGTCTCGAATCACGTCACCGTAGGCTTTCAATGCACTGGCCTTTAGGCCCGCGACGTCGACGGGTGCCGGGGCCGGTGTTGCCGCGGCTTTGGCTTTTTTGTCTTTCGCCGCCTTATCGGCCGCCGCTTTCGCCTCTTCTTCTTTTTGTTTCGCCTCTTGCTCTTGGCGGGCGATGTCGTCTTGAAGCTTTTGCGCCTTGTAGAGCGCCACACGAGCTTTGTCTTCGACTCGCTCACGGTAGAGATCGTAGCCGGCGTACGCCACGCCCAAAACCATGAAGGCAATGGCGGCGCCCATCACGCCTTTGCTGTTTTTCTGAATCCAGTCGATCAGTGATTTCGAGAATTTTTGGAACTTGTCCGGGCCCTTGATCTGCTCTTTCGTCAGCTCGCTCATGCTTCCACCTTATAAGAATTTTTGCCGTCCCATGTTATCAAGAAGGGTCCGGGCTTCAACAAAAACTCTAAGGGGTTACACGCTTCTTAGTGTGTGCGTCATGAGCCTTTCGCGCGGGGGCTCGGGAGAAGCAGCTGAACGCGTTTGGTCCGTCAAAAATAGAGCTGCAGTTCGAGATAGGCCATATCTATGATCTCTGTATTTTGGCCCGTGAGCGTCTGGGAGTAGCTCCCTGCGATTTTGAACGGCACCGGAAACTTGTTTCGCAAGTAAAGGTCGGTTGTCGTGTAGAACGCCCCGAATTCGGCGGTTCTGGAGGAGACATCGGTGCCTGTCGACAGAATCGAGTAATCGTAGTCGCTGCGTGAACCCGACATGCGGTCCCGATTCTTCGTGTACCAGATGTAATTGCTGAAAAGGCGCAGATCCCAAAGCACGCGTGACTCGGCACCGCCCGTGAGCGTCCAAGCCGCGCCGGGCGACCATTCGACTTCTTCTTTTTCTCGCGTGAGCGGCATGTCGGCCGTCGGCGCGAGCCGCATGGTCTGGCGGGTCGACCAGTTGTACGTGTATTTCGCGTTGGCAAACAAGATCAGCCGGTCGTTTTCGAAAACGTAGATGTCATTCAAGCTCTCGAGAAACGTCGAGAGATAACCCTTGCCGAACGGCACGT
>DASUEL010000755.1:0-6905 GCA_036275095.1 Bdellovibrionales bacterium | reverse complement strand
CTTGGTTTTCGCCAGCGCCGAGGCATCGAGAAGGTGAGAAGTTTGAGGAGTCAAAGGCACGTGCAGCGAAATGATATCGGAGCGGGCATAGAGGCTGTCGAGGCTCGTGTATTCGACGAAGCCGAGCTCTGGGTCCTTCTTGAGATCGTAGGCAAGAACGTGACAACCGAATCCGCGCATGATGTTCGCGACGACACGGCCGATCTTTCCGGTACCGATGAGCCCGACGGTTTTTTGATGTAGGTCGAATCCGACCAAACCATCAAGCGAAAAATTGAGCTCGCGCACGCGCGCGTAAGAGCGATGGATCTTGCGATTCAGAGTCAGCATGAGCGCGACGGCGTGCTCCCCCACCGCGTAGGGAGAATACGCTGGCACTCGCACTATGCGCAGCCCCAGCTTCGACGCCGCCGCGAGATCGACATGGTTGAAGCCGGCCGAGCGAAGCGCGATCAAGCGCGTGCCTCCGGCTTTCAGGGCCGCCAGCGCGGGCTCGTCGAGCTGATCGTTCACGAACGAGCACACGACCTCGAAACCTCTCGCGGCCGGTGCCGTCGACGCGTTTAGACGCGTCTCGAAATACTGCAGATCGAAATTGTAATCACGATTGACGCCGTCGAAGACCGGCCGCTCGAACTTATGAATGTCGAAAACGGCGATTTTCATGCACGATTGCCCTCAGGAGCCCACCATCGAGACGGCGGCCGGTTTGCTGTTGATAATGCCCTTGATCCTGAAAGACGGCCAGATCATATTGCCGATCGCGCAGCGCTCACGGGCTTTTTCGAGAAGTTCCGCGACGGCTTCGGCGTCTTCATCAGGAACGTCCAGCTTGATTTCGACTGCCAGGCCTCGCCAAATGACGCCGTTTTCACTTTGGATCAGCGTACCGTCGGCGACCGAATCATAGCTTTCGATTTTAAGCTTTCGGGCCGAAGCCAGATCGAGAAAGTTCTGCATGAAACAGGCCGCGAGCGCTCCGAGGAGCAGCTCGCCCGGGTTCCAGGCTTTGCCTTGGCCGCCGAATTCTTTCGGCGGCTCCACATCGACGCAGGGTTTGCCGTCGGCGTGAAGGATCCCGTCGTTCGCTCCCAGCCAGTTCAGTTTGACCTGGATGGGACGGCCTGAGTTCATATACCTACCTCCGCGAGTGACGTGGCGACTTTGCCGATCGGAGTGGACTGCGCCCACCCCATCACCCGGTCTTTCAACGTCGGAGCGGGCTCGAGCAGCGAAACGAGGACTCTGAGCATATCTTCGGTGGTGAGAATACCCGTCATACGGCTGTTCTCGATGACGATGACCGCCGAAATCTTTTGCTCGATCATCATTCGCGCGGCCGTCGTCAAAGGCGTGTCATGATCGACGGCCTTGACCGGCGTGCTCATGTAATCGCCAACCACGGCGCCCGAGCGAAACTCGGGAAAGTCGTCGCGAATTCCGCCGGGCGAGCTCGGCCTTTCAGCCGGCCACATGGCCTTTTGAAAGTCGCGTTCCGAGATGATCCCCACAACTGCTCCGGAGTCGTCAATCACCGGAAGATGGCGCACTTTCTTTTTCAGCAGCTTGCCGTAGGCGAACGGCAAGCCATCCATGAAGTGAGCCATTTCCAAATCGCGGCTCATTTGTTGTTCAGCTCTCGTACTCATCTGGTACCTCCCGTGACATTGAACATTTTGTTCACCGCTTGCCCGTTCAGTGAGCGGACATGCAGCAGGAATCTGCCTTTGTTCAGGCTGGGCAGAAGGACATGTTTTACGAAAGGCACGAGCACGCGGCGGCAGAGCCCGGTGTCGACACGTTTCGCGATCGGCAGCACGGCCACCACGTTGGAATTCTCCCTGATGATCCGAACCTCTTCGAGCTTGGTGCAGGTGTCTGGGAAGTAACCCTCCATCTTCGCCACCAGACGTTTTTGCTGATCGAGATAGATAGTCGTGTCTTGAACCGCCGCATAGAGGTGATCGTCAGGCTCGGAATGCAAGCTGAGCTTTACCGGCAGACGGCCGAGCTCGTTCGACGTCTTTTCATCGATGACGCGGTAATCGCCTTGCTCTAAGAGCCCGACATTCACCACCAGTGTGAACGGGATGATCATCTGCAGGCACATGCCGTTGTACATGTACGCATTTTGACGAACCTTGACCGTATTCGTCGCCTGATCGACGAAGGCTTCCGCAACGCCAATGCGGTAACAGCTGTTGGGCAGATAACCTTCGACCACGATTTGAGCCTTGTCGTTACTGTCAAACCCGCTCGGAATGTAAGCGGCCTGGACAGGCACCTGAACAAGTACGGGTTGGGTCGGATCTGCGATAACGGATTGCGAAACGAGAACTGTGAGAACGAGCAACATGAACTTCATTTGGAACCCCCTTGATGCCAGACCTTTGTGCAAGGCTGATACCGGGATCAGATGCACGCAAATTGCGGCTGACGGTTTCGTCATGACAAGTTGTCTTTGAGAACCAGCTATCTCGCCAGTTCTGACAAAAGCGCGCGCTCTGAGCAGCACTGCGGCAATTCTTTGATGACGAGCTCGAGCGCGACGTGCGCCTTTTCGAAAAAATCGTGCGAGTTGTTCACGTAGTGCCGGTTCGGATGGCCGCTCCATGCGTTCACTATGCGCTCGTCGATTTTCGAAGCCTGTTCGGCGGTTTCAGTGCGATTGGGATTTTGTTTATTGTAGCCGAGCTTCAGCGTCGGTGTGCGCAGGTGAATCACCTTGTCGTAACGCGCCAGTTCCTGCTCCCGCGAGATGCCGAGCTCCTTGAAAAAACTTTCGTCGTGATTGGGCCAGTACGCCAGGCCGTCGAGCGTTCCGCGGTCACACACGATCGTTTTGAATTGATCGTTCGCAATCGCGATATTTTCGAGCTCGCGCTGCACGTGATAAATCGCGCGCTGGGCCGCTTTGACTTGCTCCATGTTCGAGCCGCGAGTGAAGCCGCCCGTGAACAGCACACCCGCCGCTTCAGGAAGAATGCAAACGTGCGCGCACACCAAGCGGCGCAGCATCTCGAGCACCGCGGTTTTTCCCGCGCCGGGCCCTCCAGTCAGAACGACGAGTTTGGGATCACTCATAACTCGATCTCCTCAAGCGGCTCCGGAATGCGCGTCTCAATGCCCAGCTCACTGCGGATCCGCTCCGCCAAAGCCCGAAGCGCATCGGGCTCGCCGTGGTTCAGCAGAATTCGTTTCGGTCCGCGGCGAAAACTCTTGATCCATTCGATCGTGTCGTCGGCGTCCGCATGTGCAGAAAGCGAATCAATGGTCAGGATCTCGGCGCGAACCGGAATGTTTTGATGGTGAATGCGAAGCTCTTTGATTCCATCTTGAAGCAGGCGCCCTTTTGTTTCTTCAGCCTGGTATCCGACGAAGAGCACGGCGTTCTCCGGTTTCGGCAAACGGTGCTTGAGGTGATGCATGATGCGTCCGCCTGTGAGCATGCCGGCAGCGGAGATCACGATCATCGGGCCTTTTCGCATGCACAGAACCATCGAGTCCTGCGCGTGGCGGATCGGCTCGTAGTCGCTTGAGCAGATCGGCGGCCGCAAAGCTCCGTCGATGACGACAAGCTGGTGGTCTTCCGTGTGGCTCATGTAAATCTCGGTGGCATGGTTCGCCATCGGGCTGTCGACATAGACCGGCAGCGACGGAATCATGCCGGCGTCCTCGAGCTGACGAATCAAGAGGAGTATCTCCTGCGTTCGCCCCACGCTGAACGCCGGAATCACGAGAACGCCGTCGCGCTTGGCGACGCGCCTGATGATCGACGCCATTTCTATTTTCGGATCGACTCGAGGCTGCACGCGATTTCCGTAGGTCGCCTCCAAAACGAGATCGTCCGTTTCGAGGCCCGTGACCGGCGGTTTGAGCACCTGCGAGCGGCCGTTCCCAAGGTCGCCTGAGAAGGTCACGGTTTTCGAGCCGTCGTGCGTATCATAGGCCACTTGCACGAAGCGCGAGCCCAAAATGTGTCCTGAGCGGGTCAGGCGAAAACGCACGTGTTCCGATAGCGGATGCCACTCCTCGTCTTTCACTTGCTTGAGCAGCTTGAGCGCGGCGAGCGCGTCTTGCTCGGTGAACAGTGGAAGCGCCGGCCGGTGATGCGAATAGCCCGATTGGTTGGCATAGAGCGCGTCCTCTTCTTGCAAGTGCGCGGTGTCGAGCAAAAGAATTCGGGCGAGGTCCTGCGTTCCCGACGAGCAATACACGGGACCTTTGAATCCGTCTTTGACGAGTTTCGGCAGATAACCCGAGTGATCGATGTGCGCATGAGTCAGTATCATGGCATTCACCGTCGTGGCGTCGATGAAAGGCGTCCAGTTCAGGAGGCGCTTCTCTTTCGGGCCCTGAAAGAGCCCGCAATCGACGAGAACGCGGGACCCTCGATGGCTTATTAAGGTTCGGCTGCCGGTCACCGTCTGGGCGGCGCCAAAAAATTGGAGCTTCACGGGCGCCCCTTGTTCACTTTCATTTTGAGCGCGCGCAGCTCGGCCGAGACGTCTTCCGGCACGTTGACGCCGGCCGACCCGCTGTATGAAAGAATGGTGTGGGTCTCGTACTCCTTAAAGCACTTCTTCGCGACCGGCGACTCCGGAAACGAATGCACGCATTCTTTCAAGTAGATATCGGCAAGCGAGTAGAAAAAGTTGTTGTTGATCTTTCGGTCGCAGAGCGCGAGCCAGTACAAAATCTCAGGCTTGATTTTCGTATCGGGATGATGATGCAGATATTCGTAGAGAATGCCCGACATCGTCAGGTTCGTGACGAGTCGCGGATTGTTGGCTTCGATTAAAGCGTCCCAAAGGCCACGCTTGAGCTCTTTGTCGACATACGCCTTGATCTGGCCGTCGTTCGCGGTTTTCGGGTCGGGCAAAATCACCTTTGACTGTTTGCGGAACAGCCCTTCCCACGCGATGAGATTGCGGTGCGAGCTCTCGGGCAGCCGCTTGTTGTTCTGGCTGCGCTTCATGCTTTCGATCGCCTGGTTGAAGTCGCGCTTCACGCGTGAATAGTAGGCCACCTTCCGCTCGAGCGCGGTCTCGACATCCGAAAGCTTCGCGGCGTTATCGGGGTATTCATCGATGATCCGGTCGTACAGTGCGATGGCCGCTTCGTAATCGCGGCCTGTGAACAGAAGCTCGGCTTGATCGAACGTCGAGCCGAATTCGGCGAAGCCGGTAAGCTTCCACGGATTCGCATTTTTTTGCGTCTCTTGAGTGTGGCAGCTCATGCAAACGGAAAGCGTGGAGTTCAGCGCCCAGCGCGCGTAGCGCTTGTCACCGACCCTGAATATTCGCTCCGTTTCGGAAATGTGCCCATCGAGAACTTCGCGCGAGATACTCATAGTCGGCGCCTTGAGGGTCTCGTTGTGCTTCGCCGCTTTCACGAGCTTTGATAGGTCGGCGAGGTGCCCCTTAATGGTCTCGGAGTTTTTTGGATCGACGAATTTGCTCTCGGAGGTCATGAAAGGCCGCAGAGCTTGAATGTGAATCAAGATCTGTTGCATCACAGGACGCACATCCGCGGCCTTCGAAGGCTCTTGGCTGGTCTCTGACTGCTTCTTATCGCTCGCAAACCCGTGCAACGCAAAAACCGACAGGACTACTGTTGCAAAAACCTTCGTCTTCATTTTAGGCTCCGTTGAGTTGATAAAATCTTACTGCTTCAGCCGGGTCTGAAAAAGCTCAGACAAAGCGCGTAGGGCATCGACCTCGGTGAAGATTCCGACAAGTTTTCCGTTGTCGACGACGAGTGCGCAGCCGTATTTTTTCTCCGCCATTTCGGCGGCGACTTGGTCAAGCGGCGCATCAGGTTTGGTAAAGTACGGCTCCGGTGTGAACGCCTCATCGACGGTCAGGGTCATCGGATCCACGTCTTTGAATCCGGACACGAGGTTGATGTCGCGGTCCGTGAGTATACCGACGAGCTTTCCGCCTTTGAGCACGGGCAAATGCCGGATGTGAAGCTTGCGCATGTAATCGGCGGCAAGCGCGATGGTTTGATCGGATCCGATCGTCTTCGGGACATACGTCATATACTTTTGGACTTGCGGGATGGCTTTCATCTTTGCGACTCCTTATCGCGTTGGTTTGAGTCCGCGAGGGACCGTTATGTCCTACACATCATCAAGAAGCCTGCCACCGCGGGACGCGATTAAACTGCTGCCCGTGTGCTTTCCATGACAATTTGGCACGGAAGCCTTGCTTTTCCGGCAGTTCTGTCACAATAAGAAGTTTTGGAGGAACCGACCGTTTCGGAATAGGCCAGGGAATCTAGTGGCTTACGGTCTAGGGCGGGTTCGTCTCGCCTTGGCACCCCCATTGAATGAAGGACTCTCTATATATAGAGAAGCCAAGGGAGAGCTGAATGAAAAATGCCGGTAGGGTTGCGGTCGTTGACGATGATATCGAAATGGGGCGGCTGGTTAAGGACATCCTCGAGGAAGAAGGATTCACGGTCGCGCAGTACTCCTCAGTTTCAGAAGCGCTGGTTCGTTTCAAAAAAGATCTGCCTCAGGTCGTCGTGACCGACCTTCGCATGAAGGACGTCGACGGCATGATGTTCCTCAAGAAGCTGCATGCCGATTATCCACAGGTCGTCACGATCATGATGACCGCCTTCGGTACGATCGAAACCGCGATCGAAGCGATGAAATCGGGCGCCTACCACTACATCGTAAAGCCCTTCAAGAATGAAGAGATGGTCTTAGTCGTAAAACGCGCGATGGAGCGCGCCCGCCTCTCTCAAGAGAACACGGTTCTCAAGCGCGAGCTGAACAAGAATTTCAATCTCGAGTCGATCGTTGGCAAGAGCACCGCGATGCTCGAGGTTTTCGAGCTGATCAAGCGCGTGGCCGGCGCTTCAGCCAACGTACTGATCACAGGGGAAAGCGGATC
>DASUEL010000754.1:0-3187 GCA_036275095.1 Bdellovibrionales bacterium | reverse complement strand
CGACTTTTGAGCGAACCCGAGCGGCGGAGTTGATTCGCTGGCCGCGGCGCCGACGCCAGAAATAGAAAAGGCTCCCCTTTGGGGGAGCCTTTTCTATTTCTGGTGGAGGCGCCGGGAATCGAACCCGGGTCCGCAATTGATCGACGATAAGGCGCTACATGCTTAGCTTGTGATTGAGTGACGACCGGGGAGGTTCACAAGCAATCCTCTTCCGGCCCCTACTTCGATTGGGTTCTGGGCCTCACAGGACGAAGCGGAACCTGCTTGGCTGAGACGGCAAAATGGCGTCTCTTCTAACCCCACCGTCGAGAGTCAGAGAGACGTTGCTAGCTTAATTAAGCAGCAAGTGCGTAATCGTTGCCAATTACAAATGCGCCCGTTTTTGAAGAGGACGTGCGCCCCTGTCATGCTCCTTATGCTTCACAACCACGTCGAAGCCTTGTCGCCCCCGTGATTTGTTAAAGACAAGATGTGTACTCTAGCACAAAACGCAACCCCCCGCCATTACGCAGATCGGCGGCGAAATACGTGTCCTGAGGCGACCGCGAAGACCGCGCCAAGACTCGTGAAAAAGGACACGAGAAACACGAGCACGCCAACGAACGGAATCCACAGGGCAATCATGACCACGATCGTTCCAAGCAGCGTCCAGCCGAATACGGAGCGCTTCCGTTGAGGTCCGGCGCCGCGGCCGAGCTGACCGCGCAAGAGCTGGCCCACAACGTACGCGACCGATGTGACCGCGATGACTTTGCCCGCGATCAAAAACGGGAGAAATGCCAACGCCGCCGGTAAGCCGATCGCCGTCATCGCGAGAATTGCGAATACCATCGGGAACACGATCACGAGCAACACGCCCTTTCCGAGCGACTCCCAGAAACGGCCCGAGATGAGCGTCGCGCTGGCGGCAACGATGCCCGGAATCGCGCTCGCGACGAGCGCCGGAATCAGCAAGAGGCCGAGACCGAAAAACACGCCCCACACCGAAAACGCGGCTGCGGCGCCCGCCCAATCGGACTCGCGCTTTTCGCGCGGAACCGCGCGCCGCTCGCCCGTGATCTTCGCCTCAGGCGAGATGTCGGCGGTTTCTGCCGTATAAATGAGATCGCCCCGAATGACCGCATCGGATTTAACGACGAGCTTCTCGGCGTAAACGTGAACAGGCCCGCCGAACTCCGCGGCCAGCACCACCTGCCCGCCGGCCACACGCGTGTCGCGACTGAACGTGCCGTCGAGGGTGACGTCGCCGCCCGCGACAAGCGCCGAGCCGCCGACTTTGGAATCACTGCCGGTCATCACGCGCCCGCCAGCCAAAATTAAGTCGTCTTCGAGTTGAACGCGATCGAGCTCGACCGTGCCACCGGCCGCCAGGAGCTCGCGAAACTTCGAATCCGACAGCTTCACTTCGCCGCCGGCGATGTTACTCGTGCGCGCCTGCGTGTTTTTGACATTGAGCGTGCCGCCACCCAGATAGAGGGACTCGCTGGTTCGCGCCGTGATGCCCAAGCGGCCACCGGCCACAAAGACGTCATCGGTCGACTCAATGTCGGCCGAAACTTCGCCGCCGGCCGCGAACAAAATTTCTTCGAACTGACCTCGCAGATCGAGATTGTCGGCGCGGCGATACTCCGCCGCCCCCACAGGAACCGACAAAAATAAACAGAGAATTGCGGCCGCGCGTTTCATACTCACTCCTATGCTGCTGATCGACAGCACCGAGTGCGTATAAAGCGCCGAGTTAGGAGTCAAGCCGGGCCGCTGAGCGACAACCTGATTACGTGCAGCCGCGCGCGACGAACAATAAGAGCAGGATCGGAACCGGAATACCGATCAGCCACAAAAACGCCCAGCCGATCGCGCCGCGCTCCCCACTTTTGGGTTGCCGGTGCCAGAAACGCCAGGCCCTCTTCGCCTTTTCTGATTTAACCGCGTATTGCATAGGCCCTCCTTCTATGACGCCATACCGGAGTCCCGCCGGCTTGGCTCATCCGGTAAATTACCAGCCTGGGCTTAAGGAGTTTTTGAGAGGCGAAAAAATGATCGTGAACTTCTCGCCACAATCACCAAATATTGAACGACCTCGCCTCGTCAGTGACCATGAAGAGCTTAAACGGATAGACCTCACCGTCCATGATACCGGCCACCACGACCGGATCGGCCTGCATGAACGCACGAGCCTCGCTTTCATTCTCAGCCTTGAAAACGGCCAGTCCGAAATTTTTGTCGAGCGCGGTATCGGTGCGGCCGACGATCAGCACCTTTCCCGAATCAAGCCCGGTCTTCAGATACGCGGCGTGCTCTCCGAACACCGCCTGCGTTTTGGCGTCCCAATTCTTGAGGTCGTGATAGTGCGCCTTCAACGTGATTTTATACGTGTATAAGTTCATGTCCTCATCTTCGAACGGCCGCGTTCGCCGCGCAAGGCCAGGCACGCTCGCGTCGAATCATTTTTCGGAATGGACCAATTCGCGCCGGTGCGTTCAAATCAAGATCTCATCACTTCAAAAAGGCGGAGACGAATGAAAGTCGGAATTCTCGGTACAGGTGACGTGGGTAAAGCTCTGGGTAACGGATTTCTCGCGCTCGGGCACTCCGTCATGCTCGCGGGCCGGGAGCCAAACAACGCGAAAGCTGAGGAGTGGCTCAAAAAGGCCGCGAGCCCCGGCGCCAAAACCGGGTCGTTCAAAGATGCGGCGAAATTCGGGGACATCGTCGTGCTCGCGACACTCGGAACGGCGACCCTCGAAGCCATGAAAATGGCGGGCCCCGAAAACCTCAACGGCAAAATCGTGCTCGACACGACGAACCCGCTCGATTTTTCGAGCGGCAAGCCCAAACTCGTCGGCGGCCTCGGCGATTCGGCCGGCGAAAAGCACCAGAAGCTCGCGCCGCAAGCTCACGTCGTCAAGGTCTTCAACACCGTCGGAAACGCCTTGATGTTCAAACCCAAGCTTCAGGGCGGCCCGCCCACGATGTTCATTTGCGGAAACGACGCCGGCGCAAAACAAAAAGTCACCGAGCTCTGCCGCGATTTCGGCTGGGAGACGCTCGACGCCGGCGGCATCGAGTCGTCCCATTACCTCGAGGCGATGTGTCTCGTGTGGGTGCTGACCGCAATCAAAACCGGTGGCTGGATGCAAGCCTTCAAGATGTTGCGTGCGTAACCGAAAACTTTTTCACGACCAAA
>DASUEL010000753.1:0-3487 GCA_036275095.1 Bdellovibrionales bacterium | reverse complement strand
GCGGCGGCGCTCGCGTTTGGCTTTGGCCGGTGAGACTTTGGCGACTTCACGCTCGAGCTCTTTTTGCGTTTGGGTTTTGGCGCGCTCAATCCAGTGCTCTTGATTCTCAGGAGTCAAAACGGGCGCGATTTTTCGAGCCATCGAGACACTGAGCCGGCCCGATTCGATTTCGTCTTGAAGCTTCGGCACCTCACGCGCTTTTCGCGATACGGTAATGAAGTTGTATGCCACGCTCTCGCTTAAGCCTAAGAGCGTGGTGCAGTACTCAAAAAGGCTTTTCGCCCCCAAATGCAAGTAGGCTCGGCAAATATCAACGTCTTGAAGCACGCGCAGCAGCTTCGTCTCGGCTCGCCGATACTCGCGCGCGGCCCCGAGCGCCTCTTCGTGAATTCGGTCGATGCGAGATTTAGGGATAGAGCTCTCCAGCTCCTCCGCGATCAAGTCAAAAAGCGCATGGGATTCATTGAGCATAAAACCTCCAGCTCAAAAAGCTCGAACGTCACTCTACACCGGGTTTTGAAAACTGAATTTTGGGTTTTAATCTCACGTGTGCCGCGAGCAAGCGAGGCACGATCGACCCGCCCGCGGCCGTCAGAAGTTGCTCGATTAATAGCCGAACAGGAACGCGACAGACGGTGAATTTTCATAATGTCTCAAATCAGAAAACACTCGCGGCTTCATTGCCTAACACACGTCAAGCACTTTCAATTTAGCATTCAACTTTCTTGAATATTTTGAAGACAAGCCGCGGCTCGCGAACTCAATTGATTGCGCCACTCACGAACTCAACTGAACGCTGCAATCATGAACGCGGCCCAAACCCGCATTTCGCTAATGCCTTAAAATCGACGGCGCGCAAGGGCCTAGAAGCTTTTCGGTCAACGATTGCCGTGAGTAACTTCATCCACGAGCTCGCCTGCGGCCTTCGGACCGCGAAGTGCAGCACCAGACTCCGCAACTTCGCAAGCCGCCCACACCCACACCCGTCCACTCACCCACGCCGTGCCGCCCACACCCACGCTCACAAATCCAACCGGTCGTCAGCGATTCGTGCCCGTCGCCCAAACCGGCGTGCCGGTGTTCGTGTAGATCACCACGTTGCCGTCGCTTTGTACGACGAGTTTGGAGCCGGCGCGATTGGTACCGGTTTGCCACAACCGCGTGCCCGCCGCCGACAACATCACCAGATTTCCGTCGGCCTGCATCTCGACGCGGCCGGTGCCGCGGCCGTCGGTGTTCGACGCCCACAGCGGTTTGCGCGCCATTTGGTCATACAGTACGAGATTGCCGTCACCCTGATACACGAGCTCATATTGCCGGTTCTCAGCGATCAGAGACATTCCGGCCTGAAGTGCGGCGCCAGAAGCCAGCTCCCACGATGAACCCGGCGCGGGACCTGGCCCAGGGCCAGGAGCCGGAACCGGCGTGGGGGAAGGGCGCGGAGCCGGCGCCGTCGAGCCTGTGCTCCAGCGTGCCAGCCCGTCGGAGCTGAACACGGCGGCGCGCCCGTCATCTTCGACCGAAAGATATGCATCGGGGTACTCGGCGGTATTGCTCGCCCAGAGCGGCCGTCCGGAAGCGCTGCTGTAAATCACGAGATTACCGTCGCCCTGCATGACAACCGTGCCGGCACCGGTAGTGCCGCTCGCCCAGAGCACCCGATTCGACGACGTCTCGAGGAATACGAGATTGCCGTCGCTCCGGTACTCGAGCCGGTACTGGCCGTTCGATGATTGTACGAAGTCACCCGGCTGCATCGTTTGATCGCGAGTGAGGCGATTGGAGGCCGTGGCTCCGCCGACTGGAATCAAGTCGCTCGTCGCATGGTAGCGCGTGGGCCCCAGCTCTCCAAGATACGGGTTGCCTGGAATCGGCCAGGCCAGATAAATGTCGAAGGCAATGGCGACGGAGCCTTCCATCAGCGCAACCGCATCTGATCCGTAGCGGAACGGATCGTCTTCAGCCCGCGTATTGGGATGATTGTCCACCCGGCCCGCATCGAAACCGTTCGCGCGCAACGTATTTAGGATGAACGTCATCATGACGTACGCGATCTTACGTCCCTCGAGCTCGCTTCCGTCGAAGCCATGATCGAAAAACTCAGGCTTGTTGGTGCGCACCCATCTCGCCACTTCGAGTATCGCCTCTCGCGGATCTTTCGTCTGTAAGCTGGGATATTCGCTGGGAGCGAGGCGCGGCTGGCGCGCGTTCGTATTGCCTGAATCTGAATGACGGCTCATTCCGGGACCGCACGCTGACACGAGCCATGCAAGCAAGAACAGACCTAAATAGAAACGCTTCATACATCCTCCCCATGCGATTTGTGATTTCGAATCAGTGCAAGTGCAACGATGCCAAAAACACGAGCGCGCGATTTTAACAGGGGTGTGATGGCGTAAGTCACCGAACCGTTCCGCAAACCTCTGATCGCTGGTCGCGATAAACTGTCTGACCCTTGTTCGGACCCATGACAAGTTGGACGAAATGCCCCGTCCTACAGGGCCCTCTCCCGCGCCGCCGAAAAACCGCCCTTGTCGAAGATTTCGACGGCGAAGCCGCTCTAAAACCGCTGAATTGCTTGCGATTCTGGTACGCGCAGTGAACTAGCGTGAGCCCATGCGCTCAATGGCCTTGGCTCTGTTTCTCATCGGTTTGCTCGTATCGCCTTTTTCTTGGGCCTCGGCGCGCACTCAGGCTGCGGTAAAAACGAAGTCATCCACCAAATCCACCGCGAAATCCACAGTCCGCGCACAATTCGCGAAAACAGCGCCCGAAAAATCACCTTGGTCAGTCAATGCCACTCTCTCCAACAACTACAATCTCAAAGACGAAAAGGCCGCCCAGGTATTGCAGCAATCTCTCACGCTGGCCTTCAACTTCAGCGAGAACTGGTCCGTAGGCCTCGATGAAGTCTATCAATCGCCAATCGAAGTCGACGAGGAGCTGCGGGACTACTACGGCTTCGAGGACCTCGAGCTCTACGGCACTTACACCGCATCGGGCTTTAGCGTGACCGCGAAGGCGATCCTTCCGACCTCGAGAACTTCGCAAAGGGCCACTCTCAACGCTGGCTATTCGACAGAGGTCGGATACCGCTATAGCTACGGCATCATCAGCGCCTCCGTCGCGGCCGAGCTTCTCGGCTATTCTTACGACTATGAAACGGCCGACGAAGCCGGCACCGTTTCGAATATTCCCTTCGCGCAGTGGTACAAGGGCAGTTTCGGCGTTGGCCTTCTCAAGAGTCTGCGCTGGACGACGACCTACTCCTATTACGCTTATCGGAATTACGCGGGCACGAACGACGGCATTAATCGTTTTTCGACAGGCCTTCGTTACATGTTCGCCGATCAGTTCGGCGCGCACCTGACTTATAAGTCGCTGAGCCAAACGCTCATTCAAAGCAGTTTATTCGACGAAATGTCGCAAGTTTTAGCTCTCGGATTGATTTTCAGTATTTGAAGGATGTGGTTATGAACAAACTAGT
>DASUEL010000752.1:0-4086 GCA_036275095.1 Bdellovibrionales bacterium | reverse complement strand
TCATGGACTTTCTGGTAGTGATCTTTCGCGTACTCGCAGAAGTCGGGATTGCAGATCGGCTCGGCCTTAAAACAAAGCTTCGCCTTCGCCCGCAGCGTAAGCGATTTCACATTGTGTCCCTGATCCTGAAATAGCTTGATCGTCTCTTCCGCGACGGAGTGCTGGCTGTTCTTGGGTGTTACGTAAATAAGTTTTTCGCCACGGCTCAACGACTCTTTCAAGACCGGGTAAACGACGGCCGCGGTCTTACCGAGGCCGGTCGGCGCCTGCACGAGCAGAGGCGCGTCGGTGTGCAGGCTGTCGGCCACGGTTTGCAGCAAGTCCATCTGCTGCGGGCGCGGCTGCGCGAAGGGGAACTCGAGCTCTTTCGCGATTTTTTTGCGGCGCTTAGTCGAAGCCTCGATGACTTTCGCTTCTTCGGTGAGCTCGGCCAGCCTGAGCTGCAGCCAAATTTCATACTCCTCGATATCGAGAGTCACCGGCACGTCGAGGGTCTTGCGATTGCGCATCGATACGAGATGAAAGCTCAGCTCAGGCACCACACGCGTTTGAAGATATTGGAAATAGCCATACGTTTTGAGCTGAAGACAGTACGGGTGATCGGGATTGGTGATGAGCTTTTTTTTGAGCTCTTCGATGTTGAAGGCGGTTTTGATCTCTTCGATTTTCGTGGTGCCGCCGTCGAAGACGCCATCCATGCGGCCGCTCACCACGAACTGGTAATCGGGCGTGTTGAAAGATTGGCTCGTCCAAACCTCGGCGCGGTAGTTCGAGTACTCCTCGGCCCGCATCGCCTGCGCGATCACATGAGCTTGCTGCCCGGTCATGGGCGCAGGCCCATACCCCGAGTGCAGCTCGATGCTGCCCGTTCGCGGAACCGGCAGCGCAAAATCTCTGATCGCGACTGAAATTTTCTTCATGCCAAATCCCGCCATTCTAGCAGGACAAGGCAATCGCGCCCAAGTGTTACTGCACCGGGATATTACGGCCCGGTCACGGGAGTTTGCGAGGGCGGATCACTCGCCGGGAATGAGTCTTCCACGGTTTTGTCCATGATTCGCTCTGGGTCACGATCCAGGCGGTCTTGATCGGAGTTCTTGTCGGCGCCACTGCCCTGGTTCGGGGCCGCGTTTGGCATCACGTGAGGCGGTACGATGCGGCCATCGGGTGTGGGTCTCGGGATTTCGGTTTCTGGCATGACCTCACCTCCATTTCTTTCGCTTTGATCGTGGTAACAAAACCGCTTCAGGCCCTTTTGGCAGGAATATGAAGTTTTGAATTTATGCCGCAATGCATGTGTGTTCATATAATAGATATGGAACCACGGACGGTTTATCGAGCGGCCATCTGGTCGCTGGCGCAGCTCGCGCTCATTCTCCTCGCAGGCCCCAAGGCCGACGCGAAATGCGTCTCGACCGCGCAAATCCAGCAATTGGGGGGCGCGCTTCAATGCCGGAATCTCGGAAAGCTCTCCGTGAGCTTGAAGGAGATGCCCAATAACTGTCACTCGCAAGGCTTGGCCGTCGATTCGAGCGTGACCGTCAGCTGCATGGATCGCTCTGACAGTTCGGCCGCGTACATGGTCGTCTTCCCGCGGCCCGGCGATACGGGCAAGGCGTTCAAGTACAAGGTAGGAAACTCTTACCGGCACCCTTCGGCTTTTCAGTTTTTGGGAGACAAAACGGCGGTCGCCTTCGCGCCGAATTCACCGAACGGCCAAAGCCAGATCCGCTTCTTTGATTTGAAGAATCAGGAGCTCGTTCCCGCCGAAGACGCCACGATCATGGCGCCGACCCACATCGGCGCACTGGCCTTCGGGCGCGTGGGAGAGCTCGAAACGCTCATCGGCTGCGCCTGGGACTGCAACGACTGGGCGGTTTGGACCCGCAAGGCGGGCAGCCGCGCGTTCACCGCGACGAGCGTGCGAAAGCCGAAAGAGCACACTGACCACCGCGGGCTCGACTCGGGCGTCGGCGCATACAACTCGCTCTTTCTCACCACGCGCTGTGAAGACAAGCAGCCGCTGCTTTTCGCCTCGCACGGCACGTGGCTGGACGTGTGGGAGCTCAGCGGAGTCGGCACGGCCGATCTACGCCTCAAGAAAATCATGAAACGAAATTTCAAATCGGTCTTTCACCCCGGAATCAACCTGTTCCACGAGGGAATGACGCTGTTTTGGAACGGCGGCCAGCTCGAGATCATGGCGGCCCCTCACGATTTCAAGACCGAGGGATGCGGGCCGGGCCTGCGCTGCACGCCGGGGCTGTACTCATGCACGGCGGCCGGCGGGGCAAAAGCCGGGCCTGGGGCCAATTGACGGAAACTTCCGGCACACGTCGGGCCGGCGTTCGTAGACGGTGCACAGGCGGTCCTCTCCAAGAAAAATACAGTCGCGATTTTGTTTCTGCTCGAGCATGAAGAGGCCCGTGGACGCCCGAAAATTCTTGACGATCTTCTCGCGTTCTAAACGCTTGGCCAATTTCTTGAGGGAGCCTTGAGTCTCGTCGGCGTTCGCGATGCCGAGGCGAACGAGATCGCTCGCCGTCACTTCGACGGGCATCGTGCAGCACCCGGCCCAGCAATTTTGGCAGAGGCTTTCGCGGTAGCGAACCCACTCGGAGGGCCGGTCGACGTCGGGGCGTTTCATAGTCCCTATCTTTTTACATTCCAAAACAGCAAAAATCCAATGACGCCGACGAGCGCCATCGTGGCGCCGCTTGCCGCAATCACGGCCGGGTAACTGTAGAGCGCGAAAATTTTTGGAGAAAGCAGCAGCACGAGCAGCAAAATCCCGTACGAGATCGTCAGGTTGAGCCTGAAAATTTTGGAGATTGCGCGTGAATCATATGAGCGCTGTACCACCGCCAAAAAAGACAGGTCGGTCATGGGTCCGCCGGTCGCGGCCAGAGCGGCCGACGCCATCATCCACGGCAAAGTCGGCGCCACGGCCAAGCCGAGAAAGCCCACCCCGACGAGTATGCGGCCGAAAAAGCCCCATGGGACCGCGTTGGTGAGCGGGAAGTTCGCGACGACTAGATTTGAAAGCACGTTGCCTACACCGTAGGCCGAAACGATCAAGCCCAGCGCTCCGATGTTCTCGGGCATTTTGTCGTGGAGGTACAGACCTAGCGTGAGCGGAAAGACGATGTACCAAGACGCGTTCACGGGGCCATTCGTGTAGGTCAGAAACTGCACGAGCCGGTCGCCCTTGATCGCGTCGACGCCGCTCCAGATTCCTTTTGTGACTGACGCCCAGCTGTGTCCTTGCGCTTCATGCCTGTGCTCGGAGGGAATATGCGGCGCGCGGCTCACCGCCCACGCCGAAACGAAAAAGCTCAGGGCATCAAGGTAGAAAAAATGCACGACCGAAATGGCGTTATTGATCAATCCGACGATGCCGGGGCCGAAGATGCGCCCCAGGCGCCCGGTGGTTTCCATAAGTCCGTTTGCCGCATGCAAAGTTTCGCGCTCCCGTACGAGCTGAGGGAGATAGCCCTTCAGCGCGGGATCGAAAAACGCGGTCAAACCCGAGACCACGATCGAGGCCACGGCAAGCACCGCGAGATTCGGCCCGATGTACGCGATCGAAACCGGGATCGCGAGCACCGCGAGCCCGCGCAAGATGTCGGCTGTGATCATCGTGCGGCGATGGTCCCAGCTGTCGGCGAACGCGCCTCCGAGCAAACTGAACAAAAAGATGCTCGCCGCCTGTATCGCCGAGAGATACCCGGTGTTGTTTCCGATGAGACCGGCCGCCAGCCACACCAGCGCGACTTTGTGGATCTCGTCGCCGACGGCCGAGAGCACTTGGCCGCCCCAAATCCATACAACCGGCCGGTGCTTCAACGGGCGCAGAATCAGCATAGTTGAAAGATGCCGCAAATCGCTTCATCATGAAACAGTCCTGAAAAGAGATTCGACATTATCGTTGAAATCGGGTTCAGATTTCGGCGCGATGCACCGATAGGACTTTAGTCCTAATCTGTACGTATGTGAAAGGGGATAACATGAAAAGGCTTTTGATCGTTCTCGCCCAAGTGCTCGTTTGCGGATCCGTCCTCGGTTTGCCGGCCTACGCGATGGCTG
>DASUEL010000751.1:0-2188 GCA_036275095.1 Bdellovibrionales bacterium | reverse complement strand
GACTTCTTTCAACTTCGTTTCAGCCGAAGCGAGGCGCGCCTCGAGCGGCTTGGTCTCGGCCAAAATGCGCTCGCGGTTCTTCTTGAGCGCATCGTGGTCGGCCTGCGTTTTCTGCAGCTGGCGTTCTGTTTCTTCTTTTTTCTTGTTCAAGTTGGCCAGGTGCTTCGCCGCGTCTTCTCCGAGCTTCTTCTCTTTTAGGGCGAGCTCTTCTGCGTCTTTGACCGCATCGATCTTTTTGTCGACGGCCTTTTCGAGCTCGGCAACCTGCTTCTTGAGCTTCTCTTTTTCGGCTTTGAATTTTTCTTCGGCGGTTTCCGCCTCTTTGTGGCGGGCATCGGCTTCGGCCTGGGCCTCGAGCAGTTTCTTCTCGGCTTCTTTAATGTCCGCGATCAGCTTCGTTTTTTCGGCGCGCAGATCGAAGATCTCGCGATCGAATTTGGCCTTCTCGTCAGCCGCGTCTTCTTTCTTTTTGAAGAGGTCGGCGCGGTGGGACTTCATGCGAATCACTTCGCGTTTGGCGTCGTTCGCTTCTTTTTCGGCTTTGTCCGCTGACTCTTCGCGAACTTTGATTTCGGTTTCGAGCTTGGCAATCTCGGTGCGGACCGCCTCTAGCTCTTCGAGCTGCTTCGCCTCTTCGGCTTCGGCCTTGCGCCGGCGCTCCTCGGAATTTGCGGCTTCGGCCTTGGATTGTTTGCTGAGCTCCTGCTTACGCTTCTTCGCGTCGTCAAGAGCCTTGCCCGTATTCGCAGACCCCGTCCAGGGTGCCTGAACAGTGATCATGAGCATGGTGATAATCGCGAGCTGTTTCATGAATCCCCCTAAAATTTGTCTCGTCGTGAGACGCGAAAACAGATTCCCCAGAGCCTAAGTTTTGCAAATCACAGGCCTTTCGCCGGGCCTCCTATTGACGTCTGGTTGGAGGAATTCGAGATAAACCGTCGAACTCATCACTCTGCAAAATCGTTGGGCGGGTCCGGCCATATATAGGACAGAGTGTTAATCGGCATTCCGGACCTCGGTCTTGAGGTGTGAACGCCTTACGTACCCCGCTCGCTAAAATTACCCATTTTCGGTTTGCCGCCTGCGATTTATACGCCCGGGAGGGTCTAAAATCGTTCCTATTGGTTTTTGAGGGGCATGTGAATTGAATACAAGCCAAGTCGGATCACCTTATTGAAAGGTCGTTTTATGGCACGTTTCGCGCGAAACCTGGGGGCTCGGGCCCTCGTCTTCTCCGCCTTCTCGCTCAACGCGATCGCGTTCACAGCCGTCGTCTTGGGAGCCAGCGCGCAAGTCGCGTACGCCCAAGGCCTCGACGCCGTCGACCCGTACGCGTTTCAGTCGGCGTGCGCGGGGCAGGGCTTGTGGACCGATACGGCCCTCGCGGGCGCCCGCAAGATCGACGGCATCGTACGAAACCTGAAAGACGACCCGAACTGCACGGGCCTCGGCCAAACCCTCAAAGAGCTCGTCGCCAAGACCAACGAGTTTTACGCGAACAAGCCCGTAAACGATAAAGCCAACCAGCTTTCAAATCTTCCGGAGGAGATGCGCGCGCTTCGCGGTCTCGTCAGCTCGTCGCGGGTCATGCAAAACGACATCTTCAAGCTGCTCATGCAACGCGGAATTCAAGGCGCCGTTCTCGCCGCCGAAGTCGGGGCGAACAAGATCGGAACCGTCGACGGCACCAACATGATTCCGCTGATCGAGCGCGTCGGGCGCACGAGCCGCATCGGCCTCGACATGATCGATAGCGTCTCGAAACATCTTCCGAAGATCGACGAGTGCCTGGCTTCGCCCGACTATCAGGGCCAGCTTTTTGCCGGCATGATTCAGATGACCGCCGCCTTCGTCTCGAGCGGCCCGAACTTCACCCAGCGCGTGGCGGAAGTCGTCGGCAACCTCGCGACCCGCATTCGCGAACGCAAATACACCGCCATCACCCGCAAGATCAAAGAGATGGAGTTCATGACTTCGGTGAACTGCCTGGTCGAAGCGGTCAGCGACAGCTATTGCTCGACGAACGATACGATCAAGCTCTTCCGTGAAACGATCGCCGAAATGGGCGCACGGCCGGCGACCAACGCCGATCAGATCAACAATCCGAACACGATCAATCGGGCGGGCTATGTCGTCGATAATCCGTTCGCCGGCTACTACCTGCTGATCCATCAGGTGCCGACGGTCA
>DASUEL010000750.1:0-2461 GCA_036275095.1 Bdellovibrionales bacterium | reverse complement strand
CGCCGAGACCAGCGCGCCGTAACCCGGGCCTTCGCCGTTCCAGCCGTGGCGCTTGTTCGGCTGACCTTCGTACTGGAGCGAGAAGATGTGGCGAACCTTATCCCACCAGCGGCCGCCGCGATACGAGTGCACGACGAACAGATCGGCGGGCGCGCGGCTGAAGTCGTTGATGATCTCGACGTCTTCGTGGCCGGTGTACGCGCTCAAGGTGACGAGCGGAGCGGGCGCGCGCTCTTTAAACCAGCTCACGAATTGCGCGAGCCGGCCGGCGTCGGGCTCGCCCGTGTCGCGCGATTCATTGGCGCCTTCGAACATGGCCACGACGTGCGGGCCCACGCGATTGACGACTTCGGCCATGCGGTATGCGAAGTCGCGACGATCGGGGATGGCGTCGGCGAACACGTCGCCTTGCGAGAGCTGCACGACGAGCCCGCGGTCGCGGCACGCGACGAGAAACGCTTCGACGTGCGACCAGTAGTCGCGCGTGGCGGTGGGGCTCACGGCGCGCCCGGCCCAGTAGCCGCCGCTCGTTCCGTCGCCACCGAGGGTCGACCAAAACCGGATGCCGTCAAAGCCCGCGGCTTTGATGCGATCGAGATCGTTGAGCACTTGCCCTTGCTGCCCGCGCGACCAGCGCGAGAGCGCGTCGCCGAAATGCGCGAGAATCGGGAGCACGGGGCCCGTGTCGTCGGCGAAACCGCCGCCGGGAACCACGCGCAGCTGTCCTTGAATGCCAGGCTTGAACGGGCGCTTCAGCTCGATGCGAAGGCTCGGGTCGTTGGTCGATGGGTACGTCTGGCTGTGCGGGCGATCGACCGTGTAGCTGAACTCCTGCGTTTCAAAGCCGTTCGCGCTGATTTTGATCGTGTGGGATCCGCGGCGAACCGGAAAGTGCGCGAAGCCGTTGCCGTCGGTCGTGCGCGAATCGCCGCTGAGCTCGATGAACGCGCCGGGCACACGCCGATTACCTGAGATCGCGCCGTTGAAGACTTCAACGATGAAGTCGTACGTGGGCGGGTCGACGCGGAACGAGCGCCCGGAGCCGTTGATCAGCTCGGGCACCGTGCCGGAGCCTTCGACGCCCAACCGGTATACGTAGAGCGTGTGCGTGTTTCCGTCCAAAAAGCGCGCGGGAAGCTGATAACTGAAACCGTGATTGGGGAGATTCGCGTCGATGATGTCGAGCGAAAGGCCGTTCGTGTTGTCTCCGTCGACGAAGACATGAACGCGGGCGTGTTCTGTGGGCGCGCGATGATCGACGGCCCAGCCGGTGACGACACCGTTGGCGTCAACCGCTTCGATAGCGCCGATAGGAGCCGGAGTCGGTTTCGGCGTCGGGGCGGGTGTGGGCGTCGGCAGCGGTTTCGGTGTGGGCCGCGGTTGCGGCGGAAAGATTCCCATGGCCTGAACTTCCGTCGAGGCCAGTGAAACCAAAAAGCTCAGCGCGAGTAAGAGCGCGGTGAAGCTCGAGCGAATATGAAACATCACTCCTCCTTTGAGAGACGTAATGGATGTTGATTCAAAATGCGACATTCAGATCGTGGAGTTCTTTCGGTGAATCGCGGGCGCCGCTTGACGGGACTCGGCGGGCGAAGGGCGGGGATTTCGAGCCGGTTTCGGAGAAGCTGGTTGCAAACATGCGAAACCGTGAAACCAGCTCCGGTAGCGGAGTTCGTGGCAGCGGAAGCGCTGAAACCAGTTCACGCCGCCGGGGCCAAAATGACCTAGGTACGGGCGCGCCGGTGGTTTACGCTTTTTCTACCTGCAACACATTCGGAGGAGAAAATGACGAATTCACCGGCGATCTTGAGCGATGAGCAAATGAGCGTTTGCACCGGCGGGCAATGGGGCGTGCGTCCATTGCCGACGATGTGGGATATTATTTTTAATTGGGGCGTCGCGGTTCTCGAGGCACCGACGTTGACCTGGCACGACAGCTACCCCGAATGCACGCCTTATGGCGACCCTCAATAACGGCTGAAAGCTGCGAGCCCGCAGTCAAAGATGCGGGCTTGGAACGGGCGAGGCACGCGGCCGGCCGAGCTCCCAAGAGACTTGGGCGCCTCCGGTCGCCAGGTGCTTCGTCACTTGCGCGGGAAGCTTCGAGCGGAGCGGCTCGAGCTCAGCGGATCCGATAGCGAGCACCAGCTGCCGCCCGGCTTCTTCGATCGTGTCATCGAGGCTGAGCGCGCCGTGCATGTCGCCCGGGAGCCGCGCTGAAACCGCCTGAATGAAATCGGCGGGGCCGTCGAGCGCGGGTGGAGTCAGCGAAGGCCTCCAGCCGTCATAGTAGGCGGCTCGCAAAAATGTCGGAAGCCGGTTGCCGAGATACGCGACTTCGGAGGTCGAAAGCCGCTCGCGAATGGCGATGAGCATGGCTTTTACGACTGCGTAGATCGCCGCGCGATCGTAGAGGCGCGCCGTGCGCATGACCTCATTGAGTAATTCCGAACTTTTAACC